>DAIQBR010000031.1:369-2977 GCA_036781105.1 Kiloniellaceae bacterium | reverse complement strand
GGCGCTGTCCGGCGGCCAGCGCCAATCGGTGGCCATCGCCCGCTCGCTGCTGCTCGACCCGCCGATCATCCTGCTCGACGAACCGACCAGCCACATGGACAACTCCTCCGAGGCGGCCTTCAAGCGCCGGATCGACGCGACGCTGCAGGGCAAGACGCTGTTTCTGGTCACGCACCGCAGTTCGCTGCTGTCTCTCGTCGACCGGCTGCTGATCATCGACAACGGGAAGATCGTTGCGGACGGTCCCAAGGAGGAGGTTCTGAAAGCGCTGCGCCAGGGCCAGATTCGCGCCAGCGCCAACTGACCGGCCGGGCGGAGGCTGGCCCGGACAACAAGAGTTTGACGAGGATCGGATAGACCATGAGTGCACACGGCGTTTTCGACCGCGACGATCTGGACTTCATGCCCGATGTCCATGCCGCGACCCGGCATCGCGGCCGCCGCTTCGCCTACATCCTGACCATCCTGTCGGTGGCCTTCTTCGCCGTCATGGGCGTCTGGGCGCACTATGCCGTACTCGACGAGGTGACGCGTGGCGAAGGCACCATCGTCCCCTCCTCGCGCACTCAGGTGATTCAGAACCTGGAAGGCGGCATCCTCGCTGAAATCCTGGTCCACGAAGGCGACATCGTCGAGGCCGGCGACGTCCTGGTGCGCATCGAGAACACCCTGGCCCAGGCCAACCTCGAGGACGCCCGCTCGCAGTACCTCTCTCTGCTGGCGACCGAGGCGCGCCTTGTCGCGGAGATCGAAGGCAGCGAAGAAATCTCCTTCCCGGAAGCGGTGTTGAACGAGGCGCCCACCGTGGCCTCCGACCAGCAGCGCCTGTTCAACGCGCGCAGGCGCCAGCTCCAGGCACAGATCACCGTGCTCGAATCGCAGGCCCGCCAGCGCAAGCAGGAGGTCGCCGAGATGGTCAGCCGGAGCCAGCAGCTCGAACAGAGCCTCAGGCTGGCCCGCGACGAACTGGCGATCACCGCGCCGCTGGTCCAGAAGGGCGTCATGGCGCGTATCGAGCTGATCCGGATCGAACGCCAGGTCGCCGATCTGGAAGGCGAGATCCGCACCATCCGCACCGCGATTCCCCGCCTCCAGGCGGCTCAGCAGGAAGCCAACCAGCGCATCGAGGAGATGCGCCTGACGACCCAGACCGAGGCTTCCGACGAGCTGAACAAGACCCGCGCCGAACTGAAATCCATCTCGCAGTCGCTCTTCGCCGGCCAGGATCGCGTGACCCGTACGGCGGTCACCTCGCAGGTGCGCGGCACGGTCAAGGACATGAAGATCAACACCGTGGGCGGTGTCATCCAGCCGGGCGAGGACATCATGGAGATCGTGCCGCTGGACGACTCGCTGATCATCGAGGCCCGCATCCGCCCGGCCGACATCGCCTACCTGCGGCCCGACCAGAAGGCGGTGATCAAGATCTCGGCCTACGACTTTTCCATCTACGGCGGCCTCACCGCCAAGCTGGTGCGCATCTCCGCGGATACCATCCGCGACGAGGAAGGCGAGAGCTACTATCACGTCTACCTGCGCACCGAAGAGAACTCGCTGCAGCACCATGGCGAGGAACTGCCGATCATCCCCGGCATGACGGTGACGGCGGAGATCCTGACCGGCGAGAAGTCGGTGCTGGACTACCTCCTGAAGCCGATCCTCAAAGCCAAGGACTCCGCGCTGAGGGAGCGCTGATCCGGGCAGCGGCCCGACGATTGGCCTGATTCGCTCCCCGTTAACCAATCCGGACGCCGGAATCCGCCGCCCGCCGCCGCCGTGCGGGGGCGCGCATAAACCACGTTCGGCAAGCAACCTTTAAGGCAAAACGGCGATCCTTCTGGAAGCCTGGAAAGCAGCGCAAAAGCTGGCTTTTCCGACCGCAACCAGGAGCCGGTTTCCTTGGACCGCCGCGCCTTTCTCCGCCACAGCGCCATTGCCGCCGGGGTCGCCACCGGCGGCCTGCTGCTGCCTGGCTGGTGTGGCGAGGCCGCCGCGCAGTCCCTGCAGGACTTCATGAAGTCCACCAAAGACGCCGGCCAGTCGCTGTTCGGCTCCACCGAGATATCCTCGGCCAGCCTCAAGGCGCTGCCGCAATGGGCGCGCGTGCTGTCCAAGATGAAGACGGAGCGGCGGCAGTTCCGCGCCTGCCTCAAAAGCAAGGCGGCCTGCTCGGCAGCCGGCCTCAAGTCCTGGCGCGAGGTTGCCGACGCCGCCAAGGGCAAGCCCGAACTCGAAGTCCTGAAGACGGTAAACGGCTATTTCAACCGCTGGCCCTACCGCATCGACCGCGAGCTCTACGGTGTCAGCGAGTTCTGGGCGACGCCCCAGGAGTTCATGAAGCGCTCAGGCGATTGCGAGGACTACTCCATCGCCAAGTTCTTTGTCCTGCGTGACCTCGGCTTCGCCAACGACAAGCTGCGCATCGTCATCCTGAAGGACAGGATCCGGAATATCGGGCATGCTGTGCTCGCCGTCTACGCACTGGGGGATATCCTGATCCTCGACAGCCTTACCGACCTGATTTTCTCGCACAAGAAGTACCAGCACTACGTGCCGCAGTACTCGATGAACGAAACCACGCGCTGGGCCCACTTCTACGACAAGGACC
>DAIQBR010000031.1:0-359 GCA_036781105.1 Kiloniellaceae bacterium | reverse complement strand
GCTTCGCTGTAGCGCAGCGTCCGCGATATGGTAAATGACGGTTAAGGATTCTGTGAGATAACTCGACGATGACCAGCCACAGCGACCCCACCGCCGACAGCTTCGACTTTTCGGCGCCGAACGCTCACTCCGGCAGCGGCCAGCGCGGCCGCCTTCTGGCCTGGGGCGCCGTTGTCCTGGTCGTCATCGCCCTTGCCGCCGTGCTGGTGCCCTATCTCACGATCACCGCCAAGAAAAGCCAGCTCGACGAGCAGATCGGCGAGCGCCTGCGCCTCACGGCGGAGGGCCAGGCCGGGGTGATCTCGACCTGGCTTCAGGGCAACCGCCGCCTCGCCGACCCGCTGGTGGAGAGCGATCTG
>DAIQBR010000030.1:15261-16983 GCA_036781105.1 Kiloniellaceae bacterium | reverse complement strand
GCCGTCGCCCGTACCGTCGGCTGGGTGGCGCAGTGGCGCGAGATGATCGAGGATCCCAAGCAGCGCATCAGCCGGCCGCGACAGCTCTACCACGGCCCCACCGAGCGCACCTACGTGCCGATTGCCAAGCGCTGATTACTGACCGGGCTTGAGCGCCGCCAGGACCGCCCGCGCGGCGGCCTGGCTGGGCGTGCCCTCGGGCGGCGTCAGCGCGGCGACCACGCCCGCGGTGCCCTCGCGCTGGGCCTGCCTTGCCGCCGGATCGCTCAGCAGGCGCTCGACCGCCGGCACGATGTCGGCGCTGCGGCAACGCCGCTGCAGGAACTCCGGCTGCACCGCGCGCCCGGCGATGAGGTTCACCAGGCTGACATAGGGCACCCTGAGCCACCGCGGGTTCAGGAAACTGCCGAACCCGGAGAGCCGGTAGGCGACCACCGTCGGCACGCCGGCCACCGCCAGTTCCAGCGCCACGGTGCCGGCCGCCAGCGCCGCCGTGGCTTTGCGGAAAGCCGTTGCCTTTGCTTCGGCGCCGCGCACCACCTCGACCGGCAGCGGCCAGTCGGCGGTGCCCGCGCGGACCACTTCCTCCACCGTTTCCACCGTCGGGATCACCACCCGCAGCCCGGGATGCCGCGGCGCCAGCGCGCGCACCGTCTCGGCGAAGACCGGCAGCAGCTTGGCCACCTCGCCGCGGCGGCTGCCGGGCAGCACGGCAAGGCAGGGGCCCTCGCCTTGCGGATCTTCACCGCGCGGGACCGCACCCTCGACCACGGGATGGCCGACGAAGTGGGTGGCCAGGCCGTGCTTTTCGAAATAGGGCGGCTCGAAGGGCAGCAGCACCAGGAGATGATCCAGGTAGCGGCTGACCGACTTCGCGCGCCAGGGCTTCCAGGCCCAGACCTGCGGCGCCACGTAGTGGATCAGCGGGATCCCCTCGCCCTTCAGGCGTTCGGCGATCTCCAGCGTGAAGCTCGGCGAGTCGATGGTGACCACGGCATCGGGCCTCAGCGCCCTCACCGCCGCGACACTGTCGCGGATGCGCCGCAGGATGGTCAGCAGGTGCGGCACCACCTCGAGGAAGCCCATCACCGCCAGTTCGTGGATCGGAAAGCGGCTGGCCAGCCCCTGGGCGGTCATCTGCTCGCCGCCGATGCCGGCGAAACGGATACGCCCGCCGGTCTCGGCCTTTAGTGCCGCCATCAGCCTGGCGCCGAGCAGGTCGCCGGAAGGCTCACCGGCAATGAGAAAAATCAGCGGGGCATCGGGGCCCCCGTCGGGCTCGGCGTTCATTGTGCGGCGTCGGTGTCGGCGTCCGGAACGATGCCGACGAGGAAGAGGCCGAGCCGCTCGGCCGCCGCGGTGACCGCCGGCGCGTCGACCACCAGGGTGCCGCCGGCTTCCACCGCGATGCCGCGCAGCCCTGCCGCCGCGGCGCCCTCCACCGTGGCGACGCCGATGGTCGGCAGATCGGCGCGGCGCTCCTGTCCCGGCTTGCGCAGCTTCACCAGCACGCCGCCCGGGCCCTCGCGGCGCAGCGGCCCGCAGCGCGCGAGCAGCGCGTCGGTGCCTTCCAGCGCCTCGACCCCGAGCACCAGCCCGTCCTGGATGACGGTAGCCTGGCCGACGTCGGCGGCCCCCATGGCGCGCACCACGGAGATGCCGCGGCGGATGTCCCGCCAGGCCGCCTCGTCGGGCTGGCGCTCGCCGAAGCAGCCCTCGCCG
>DAIQBR010000030.1:10921-15251 GCA_036781105.1 Kiloniellaceae bacterium | reverse complement strand
AGGTCGTGGAGGAACTCCTCGACGCCGCGCAGCACGAAGCCCTCGGCCTCCAGCCCTTTCACCACGGCGCCCAACAGGCCGTCGTCGCCCAGGCTGTTGAAGCCGATGCGGGCGAGAAACTTGAAGGTCATGCGGTCGGGGCGCAGCTCGGTCATGCTCGGCCGTTTCACCGCGCCGACCAGGACCAGCTCCTGCGCGCCCGCCTCGCGCAGGGCGCGCACCGCCTTCTCGCTCTGGCCCATGCGGATCCACAGGTGGTCCGCACCAGCCACCGTGGCGGGGTCGGTATGGCCTTGAATGGCGATGACGAAGCAGCCGCGGCCGCTCGACCGGCAGGTCTCGACGAGCCGGCGCGGGAGCGAGCCGCCGCCGGCGACAATACCGAGCGGCCCCTCACCAAGAGGCCGGGTCATCAGTCGTCTTCCGGCTGCAGGATCGGCCGCGAGGTTTCGGCGCGCAGGAAGCCGATCAGCGCATCGACGGTACCGCGGTCGCCGTAGGTCTGTTCCACCCTGTCGAGACGTTCGGCGAAGGTGCCCTCGTCGCTGAAGAGGTGCGCGTAGGCCTTCTTCAGGTCCTGGATCTCCTTGCCGTCGACGCCGGCGCGCTTGAGGCCGATGAGATTGAGGCCGGCCAGCAGGCCGGGGCGCCCCATCACCATGCCGTAGGGAATGACGTCGGCCTTGGCCTCGGCCATGGATGCGCACGAACTGCTGCGCCCCGGAGAGGCCGCCCATGATGACATAGTCCTCCAGCACCACGTGGCCGGCCAGGGTGGTGTGGTTGGCCATGATGACGTGGTTGCCGATCTTGCAGTCGTGGGCGACGTGGGAGCCCGGCATGAAGAGGCCGTGGTTGCCGACCTCCGTCACCATGCCGCCACCTTCGGTGCCGGTGTTCATGGTGACGTGCTCGCGGATGATGTTGTCGCTGCCGATGCGCAGCTCCGAGGGCTCGCCCTTGTACTTCAGGTCCTGCGGCGGCTGGCCGATGGAGGAAAACGGAAAGATCCGGGTGCGCGCGCCGACCGTGGTGCGGCCGTCGATCACCACGTGGCTGTGCAGTTCGACGCCCTCGCCCAGCGACACTTCGGGGCCGACGACGCAGTAGGGACCGATTTTGCAGCCTTCGGCGATCCTGGCGGCGGGGTCGACGACGGCGGTCGGGTGGATATCAGGCATCAGTAGCCCATGATCATGGCAGAAAAGTTCGCATTGGCGACCAACGTACCCTCGACTTTTGCCTCGCCCTTGAATTTCCACACGCTGCGCCGGTTCTGGATCCGGGTGACGTGGATCTTCAGGCTGTCGCCGGGGACGACGGGCTTGCGGAAGCGCGCCTCGTCGACCGACATGAAGTATACGACCTTACCGTGGGCTTCCTCCCCGAGGGTGTACATCACCAGGGCGGCCGCGCTCTGCGCCATGGCCTCCACGATGAGCACGCCGGGCATCACCGCCTGGGCCGGAAAGTGGCCCTGGAAGAAAGGCTCGTTGATCGTGACATTCTTGGTGCCGACCGCGCTTTCGCCGAGGACGATGTCCTCAAGCCGGTCGATCATGAGAAACGGATAACGATGGGGCAGCAGCCCCATGATCTCGTGAACATTGAGCGGGCCGACAGCCTGCTCCACGGAGGTCTCTTTATTCATCCTTCTTCTTGCCTCTTGCCTTCAACTCCCGATCCCAGAGCGCGCAGAGCCGGAAAAACTCCCGCACAGGCCGCGCCGGACTGCCCAGTACGGTCATGCCGCTGGGGATATCGCGCATCACGCCGGATTTGGCCCCGATCTGTGCACCGGCACCGACCTTGAGATGCCCTGAGATGCCGGCCTGCGCAGCCACCGCGACGAAATCCTGCAGGACGGTGCTGCCGGCAACACCGGACTGGGCCACAAGCACGCAGCCGCGCCCGATGCGGACGTTGTGCCCGATCTGTACCAGATTATCAATCTTCGCCCCGGCGCCGATAACCGTATCAGGCCCGGCGCCCCGGTCGATGGTGGTGTTGGCGCCGATCTCCACGCCGTCGCCGACGATGACCCGGCCGAGCTGCGGCACGTCGACGAAGCCCTCCGGGTCCATGGAAAAGCCGAAGCCGCGGGTACCGATCCTGGCGCCGGCGTGGATCTGGCAGGCGCGGCCGACCTCGCAGTAGGCCAGCGAGGCATTGGGGCCGACGACGGTACCGTCGCCGATGGTGACCGCCTCGCCGATGACGCTGTTCGCCTCGATGCGCCAGCCGCGGCCGATCTCCGCCCGGGCACCGACCACCACGCCGGCTGCCAGTTCGCTGCCCTCGCCTACGGTAGCGCTGGCGTCGACCACGGCGGAGGGATGGACCCCGGGGCGCGGAGGGGGCACCGGATAGAAGGCCTGTGCCACCTTGGCATAGCCGCGGTAGGGTCGCCCCGTCAGCAGCAGCAGCATCCCGGCCGGCGCGCGCTCCGCGAACTCCGGCGAAACGATACAGGCGCCTGCCTTGCTCTCGCTGAACTGGCCGAGATAGCGGCGATTGTCGAGGAAGCTGACGTCATCCGGGCCGGCGGTGTCGAGCGGCGCGACGTCGCTGAAGCGGCGTGCCGGGTCCGTGCCGGCGGGAAGCTCCGCCTCCGCGATCTCAGCCATGTCGCCCAGCGCAAAGGGGCCCGCATTGTCGAAAAATCTGCGATCGGCCATGGGGACACCTCAGTTCTGCGTAGGTCCGTCTTGGGTCGGCCCGTCTTGGGTAGGAGGCAGCGGGACTTGCTTCAGCGCGGCGTTCAACCGCTCCAACGCTTCGTCGGTAAAGTCGAACTCCGGACGGACGATGATAACAGTGGTCTTGGCCAGAACGAGATCAAGGTCGTTCTCGCGCGCGATGTCTTGCGAGATCTGCAGGAGGACCTGCTGAACCGCAGCCATGCCGCGACTGAACCGCTGGTCGAGACGGCGGCGCTCCTCCTGCAGGTGGCGCTGCAGCGCCAGCCCCTCCGCCTCCAGCTTTTCGCGCTCCTCGGCATAGTCTTCCGGGGTCAGCGAGCCGCGCCGCTGGGCAAGGTCGATGTCGGCGGCACGCAGTGCCGCCTCGCGATCCTGCATCTGCCCCTGGGTGCTCTCGCGCAGCGCCTCGACGTCACGCGACAGCTGCTGCACCGCCGTCGAAGCCCGCAGCACGCCCTGGATGTCGATCACGCCGATGATCTGGTTGCGCTCGGCCTGCGCCGAGGCAGGCGTCGCCACGGCCGCAAAGGTGAGAAGTATTGCGGCAAGGCATAACGACCAGCAGCGAAGGCTTGTCATTCGCTCTAAAACTGCGTTCCGAAGCTGAAGCTGAAGAGCTCGGTCTCGTCGAAGTCTTCTTTCACGATGGCGATGCCGACATCGACGACCACCGGCCCGAAAGGCGAGTTCCAGGAGATACCGGTGCCCACCGTGACACGCGGCGCAGAAGACTCGTCCACGGTGACCGGGATGCTGTTGTCGTCGATCGCCCAGGCCGCGCCGATGTCGGTGAACACCCGCCCGCGGACATCGAGATCGAAGGGCAGGTCCAGCGGGAAAGCCGCTTCCACGGTGCCGGTGTAGAAATTCTTGCCGCCTAGAGCGTCGCCCGTATTCTGGTCGCGCGGGCCGATGCCGCCGTACTCGAAGCCGCGCGGCTGGCCGCCGCCCTTGAAGAAGCGGTCCGAGATCAGCGTGTCCTCACCGACACCGACCATGGAGCCGCCGCTGCCGCGAACGCTGAGAGTCCAGTCCTCATAGACGGTGTACCAATAGCCCGCACTCACCGAGCCGCGCACGAAAGTGACATCGCCACCCAGGCCGGTGAAGTCGGTGCGCAGGCTGCTGAGGAAACCCTCGCGCGGATCAAAGCGGGAATCGCGCGTATCGTAAGTCAGCTCATTGCTGACGCCGGAACGCAGCGTCGCGCCGCGCTCCGAGCGGACCAGCAGGGAAGCGCCCCCGTCGATATCGGTAATGTCGCGGTTTTCCAGCGTATAGCGGACGACATCGCGCAGCTCGTCGGTGATGTCGAAGCCGGCACGCAGCGACCCGCCGATGCGCTCTTCCTCGTAGGAGCTGTAGTCATCGCGGTCGTTGGTCGTGCGGTAGAGATCGATACCGGCGGCCAGATTGCGGTCCAGGAAATAGGGCTCGGTGAAACTGAAGTCGTGCTCCGTCGCCTCGCCGGCCAGGGTGAAGCTGAGGCGCAGGTCCTGGCCGCGGCCCAGCAGGTTGCGCTCGCGCAGACCGATGTTGCCGATCGGGCCGTTGGTCGAGGAGAAACCGGCACCGAAGGTCACGTCACCGGTCGACTGCTCTTCGACCTACACCTTCACGACGGTACG
>DAIQBR010000030.1:9672-10911 GCA_036781105.1 Kiloniellaceae bacterium | reverse complement strand
ACTGCCGGGCTCGTTGTCGACGGTGACGGTCTTGAAGAACCCGAGATTCTGCACCCGCTGGCGCGACCGGCGCAGCTTCGAGGTATTGAAGGCATCGCCCTCGACCAGCTGGAATTCGCGGCGGATGACACGGTCCAGGGTGCGGGTGTTACCCTCGATGTCGATGCGTTCGACGAAGACCTTCGGGCCTTCCTGGATGTCGTAGACGATGTCGATGGTGAGGGCATCGCGGTCGCGCTGCACGCGCGGGCGGATGTCGACGAAGGCGTAGCCCAGGTCACCGACGTCGTCCGTCAGCACCTCGATGGTCTTATCGACCTCGCTGGCGTCGTACCAGTCGCCCTCTTCCGTCGTCACCTCGCTGCGCAGAACTTCGGGGTCGAGGTTGCGCAGACCGGTCTGCAGGCCGATCTTGCCGAAGCGGTAGCGCGGGCCCTCTTCCACCGTGAAGGTGACGATGAAGTCCTGCTGATCCGGCGTCAGTTCGGCCACCACCGAAACGACACGGAAGTCGGCATAGCCCGCGTTCAGATAGAAGCGGCGCAGCAGTTCGCGGTCGAAGGTCAGGCGGTCGGGGTCGTAGGTGTCGGCGGTGGAGAAAAAGTTCCAGAACGACGCCTCGATGGTGGTGACCTGCTCGCGCAGCGTTGAGTCCGAGAACTCGCGGTTGCCGATGAAGTTGATCGAGCGGATCGAGGTCAGCGGTCCCTCGTTGATCTCGAAGGCGAGATCGACGCGGTTCTGCTCCAGCTGGATGACCTTGGGCTCGACGGTCGCCGCGAAGCGGCCGGAGCGGCGGTAGATCTCGAGGATGCGGTCGGTGTCGCTCTGGACCTTCGTGCGGGTGAAGACCACGCGCGGCCGCAGCTCGATCTCCTGCGCCAGGGTGTCGTCCTCGATGCGCTGATTGCCCTCGAAGGCGATGCGGTTGACGATTGGGTTCTCGTCGACGATGACCACCAGGATATCGCCGTCGCGCTCCAGGCGGACGTCGGCGAAGAGGCCGGTGGCGAAGAGGTTCTTCAGGGAGTCGTCCAGGCGGACGGGATCGAAGGGGTCACCGGGATTGACGCGCATGTAGGAGCGCACCGTCGCCGACTCGATGCGCTGAGTCCCTTCGACGCGGATGTCTGCGATGCGCCCCCCAGAGAGGATCGATTGCGATTGCGCTTGCGCTTGCGCCGCTTGCGTCAGCGGGAGTATCGCTGCGCAGGACAGCAGATACGCCAAGGCGACGAC
>DAIQBR010000030.1:6643-9662 GCA_036781105.1 Kiloniellaceae bacterium | reverse complement strand
GTCCGCGAAACACGTTTCCCTGTCCTTCCCCCGATGGCGCTGGTGCCTTCTTAAGTGCCCAGCCCCTTGACAAAACTCACTAAACCGTCGATCCGCAGAAGATCGTTCCAGGTCACGAAGACCATTAACGTCAATACCAGAGCCAGCCCGATCCGGAAACCGTATTCTTGTGCTCTTTCGCCCAGGGGCCGCCCCCGAACGGCCTCGATGGCGTAGAACAGCAGATGCCCCCCGTCGAGCATCGGCACCGGAAATAGATTGATCAGGCCAAGGTTTATCGAAAGTACGGCCGCGAAGTAGATCAGCGTCGGCAGGCCGAGTTCCGCCGCCTGCCCCGAAAGATCGGCGATGCGGATCGGCCCGCCCAGCTCCTCGGTGCCGCGGTCACCCCGGATGATCTGGCCGATCGCCGTGAAGGTCTGGTGGATGATGCTGACGGTCTCACGGGTCGCCTGCCATACCGCGGTCAGCGGATCGTGGCGGGCATACTCCGCGCTGCTGCGCTGGATCCCGAGCCGGCCGACCTCGTGGGTCTCACCCAGGTGGTTCGGCTGTTCGGCCCGCTGCGGCGTCGCGTGAAGCAAAACCTCGCGGCCCTCGCGCACCACCGTGAAGGTCATGGCTTCGTCAGGACGCAGCGCAACAAAGCGTTGCAGTTCCTCGAAGCGCTCAATCGCGATCCCGTTGACCTCGACGATCTCGTCGCCGGCCAGGAAACCGCCGGCCTCAGCCGCGGAATCCTTGATCACCTCGCCCACCACAGCGGGCGTGAAGGGCTGGCCGATGATGCTGAACAGGCCCGCCAGCACCACGATGGCGAAGAGGAAATTGGCGATCGGCCCGGCCGAGACCACGGCCGCGCGCTGGCCCAGCCGCTTGTGCGGGAAGGCGACGGCGCGCTCCTCCGGAGTCATCGTGTCGCTGCCGTCAGCCGGCATGGAGGCGGCGTTGGCGTCGCCGAACATCTTCACATAGCCGCCGAGCGGGATGAGGCTGAACTTCCAGCGGGTGCCGGCGCGGTCGGTCCAGCCGAAGATCTCGGGGCCGAAACCGATGGAGAAGACCTCGACCCGTACGCCGTTCCAGCGCGCGACCAGGTAGTGGCCCAGTTCGTGGACGAAGACGAGGGCCGTGAGGACGGCCAGGAACGGCAATCCGTAGCCGTAGAGTCCTCCAGAAAAATCCATGACTTACAGCGATGTCCTAATGTTATTTATCAGGATGAGCGGCGCGCCTGTGCCGCTGGCGGGTCCGGTCGGCTCCGCGGTCCCTGATCCGCGGCCCGCACCCCCGGGAAGACCCCAGGAAATGCCCCGAAACGCCCCCTGAGAGATAGCGCAAAAACGTTATGAAAGAAAGGACATAGGCGCCTTCGCCAGGGGCCGCAGAGCCCCTGCCCGCCGGCTTGTTTCCAGGGACTTAGGGCGCCGGCGCGCGGGCTTCAAGCAGCCCGCGGGCACTGCGCCGGGCCTGGGCATCGACCGCCTCGACCTCCTCGAGGCTGCCGAGCGCCGCGGAGGGATGGGCCTCCAGGGTGCGCTCGACCACCTCGGGGATCTCCAGGAAGCCCAGGCGGCCGGCCAGGAAGGCGGCGACGGCCTCCTCGTTGGCGGCGTTGAGGGTGATCGGCGCGGTGCCGCCGGCCCTGAGCGCCGCCCGCGCCAGGCGCAGGCAGGGGAAGCGGGTATCGTCCGGCGGTTCGAAGGTGAGCTTGCCGATGGCGGCGAGGTCTAGGCGTTCCACCGGCGTCGCCATGCGCTCCGGCCAGGCCAGGGCGTAGGCGATGGGGGTGCGCATGTCGGGCTGGCCGAGCTGGGCCAGCACCGAGCCGTCGACATAGGCGACCATGGAGTGGATCACCGATTCCGGGTGCACGAGGATGTCGATGCGTGTCTCGGGCATGTCGAACAGGAAGTGCGCCTCGATGAGCTCCAGGCCCTTGTTCATCATGGTGGCGGAATCGACCGAGATCTTGGCGCCCATGTCCCAGTTCGGATGGGCCACCGCCTGGGCCGGCGTCACCGCGGCCATGTCGGCCCGGCTGAAGCGGCGGAAGGGGCCGCCCGAGGCCGTCAGCACCAGCCGGTCGACGCCTTCCGGGCGCTCCAGGTCGAGCACCTGGAAGATCGCGTTGTGTTCGGAATCGACCGGCAGCAGTTGTGCGCCGCAGCGCCGCACCTCGGCGGTCATCAGGCTGCCGGCGCAGACCAGGGTCTCCTTGTTGGCGAGACCGACCACGCTGCCCTGGCGGATCGCCGAGAGGGTCGGCGCCAGGCCCGCGGCGCCGACGATGGCGGCCATGACCCAGTCGGTCGGCCGCGCGGCCGCGTCGGCCACAGCGGCGGCGCCGGCGGCGACCTCGATCCCCGTGCCCGACAGCGCTTCCTTCAGATCGGCGTAGGCGCTGTCGTCGGCGACCACCGCGAGGCGCGCGCCGAAGCGCTTGGCCTGCATGGCGAGGCGGGCGACCGAGCGGTTGGCGGTGAGGACCTCGACTTCGAAGGCCTGCGGATTGCGCTCGACCAGATCCAGGGTGCTGCACCCGATGGACCCGGTGGAGCCCAGGATGGAGATGCGGCGCGGCTGGCTGGCGCTCGCCGGCGAGGTCGATGCCAAGGACATTTCAGACTGCTTCCCCCATCACCCAGAAATACAGGAACACGACCGGCAGCACCGCCAGCAAGCCGTCGACCCGGTCCAGGATACCACCATGCCCCGGGATGATGTGACTTGAATCCTTCACCCCGAAACGTCGCTTGCACCAGGATTCCAAAAGATCACCGCCCTGGGCAATAACCGCAAGGACTATACCCCCGAGCACCAGCAGCAGGGTGTCGCGTCCGATCAGGCCGGCCGCCGCAACACCGACCAGTCCGGCCGCGAACGCGCCGCCGATGAGGCCGGCCCAGGTCTTGTTCGGGCTGATGCGCGGGGCAAGCTTCGGCCCGCCGATGCCGCGCCCGGCGAAGTAGGCGCCGATGTCGGTCGCCCAGACCACGGCGAGAATCCAGAACACCAG
>DAIQBR010000030.1:6007-6633 GCA_036781105.1 Kiloniellaceae bacterium | reverse complement strand
CGCGGCCGCCCGCCGGCACCGTCCGCAGCCACAGAAAGGACAGGCAGGCGATCCCGATGTAGAGACCGCCGAGTCCGATCCACGCGGTCTGGCGGCGCTGCGTGAACCAACTCACGGCGCAGGCCAGGGCAAGGCCGCAAAGCAGCTCGACCAGTGCCTGCTGCGACGCGCCAAGGGCGAAGACCAGCGGCACGCCGATCAAAGCAGCTATGGCGACGATGCCGCCCGGCCCGATCCGCCCCCCGCCGGTCATGCGGACCCATTCCCAGCCCATCAGGCCGGCGGCTACCACCATCAGCGCGTCGAGCCACAGCCCGCCGAACCAGATGTCGAGCAGGACCAGCGGTGCAAGGACCACCGCCGAAAGGATGCGGGTTGAAAGCAAGCGCTGGGGCCTTACAGCGACTCGGCCGCCGCGCCGTAGCGCCGCTCGCGCCGGCGGAACTCGGCGACGGCGGCTTCCAGGTCGCTCTTGTCGAAGTCCGGCCACAGCTTGTCGACGAAGATGAACTCGCTGTAGGCCGACTGCCAGAGCAGGAAGTTGCTGAGGCGCTGTTCGCCGGAGGTGCGGATGATGAGGTCCGGATCGGGAATGCCGGCGGTCAGGAGGCCGGCGGCGAAGC
The DNA here is from genome assembly GCA_036781105.1 of Kiloniellaceae bacterium. Taxonomy (GTDB): domain Bacteria; phylum Pseudomonadota; class Alphaproteobacteria; order Kiloniellales; family Kiloniellaceae; genus Pelagibius. Next base: position 6,010 of record DAIQBR010000030.1, on the reverse strand, counting down.
ACT
>DAIQBR010000030.1:4924-5937 GCA_036781105.1 Kiloniellaceae bacterium | reverse complement strand
CGCCGCCGCGGCGATTTCCTGGCGGCCGCCGTAGCTGATGGCGATGACCAGGTCGAGGGCGTCGTTGCCGGCGGTGCGCTGTTCGGCATCGTCGATCAGGCGCACGATGTCGCGCGGCAGGCGGTCGCGCTCGCCGATCACGCGCAGGCGGATCCCGTTCTTGTGGAACTCGGCGATCTCGCTCTGCAGGTAGCGGCGCAGCAGCCCCATGAGGTCTTCCACCTCACGATTGGAGCGCCGCCAGTTTTCCGAGGAGGAGCCGAAAAGCGTGACGAAGGGGATGCCGATCTCCAGCGCGCCGGCGATGCAGCGCCGCACCGCCTCGGCGCCCTGGCGGTGGCCCAGGGTGCGCGGCAGGCCACGCGCGTTGGCCCAGCGGCCGTTGCCGTCCATGATGATGGCGACATGCCGCGGCGAGACCGTGTCCAGAGAAAAGCGTGCGTCGTCCATTGCCTTCTTCGACCGGAGTGGCCCGCGACCAGAGAGGGGCCGGAAAGAAACCTGAAGACCTGCGCGAGGCCGGACCTGGGCCTCGACCTGCCCCCTAGACCTGGAGGATCTCCTCCTCCTTCTGGGCCAGGGCCTCGTCGATCTTCTTGATGTGGCTGTCGGTCAGCTGTTGGATCTGCTCGGACCAGTGATGATGCTCATCCTTGGAGATTTCGTGGTCCTTTTCCATCTTCTTCAGCATCTCCATGCCGTCGCGGCGGACGTTGCGCACGGCGACGCGGCCCTGCTCGGCGTACTTGCCGGCGATCTTGGTCAGCTCGACGCGGCGCTCCTCGGACAGCGCCGGGATCGGCACGCGGATGAGCTGGCCGTCGGTCGCCGGGTTGAGGCCGAGGCCGGAGTCGCGGATCGCCTTCTCGACGGCGCCGACCATGCCGCGGTCCCAGACCTGCACGGTCACCATGCGCGGCTCGGGCACGCTGATGGAGCCGACCTGGTTCAGCGGCATGCTGGAGCCGTAGGCCTCGACCTGGATCGGCTCGAGCAGGGCGGCCGAGGCGCGG
>DAIQBR010000030.1:0-4902 GCA_036781105.1 Kiloniellaceae bacterium | reverse complement strand
ATTGCGCGCCCGGAGCGTCGATGGCGCCGTCCATGCGGCGCTTGATGTCTTTAAGGTCAGGGTCTGCCACGGGTTATCCCTCGTTTTGCACCAGTGTGAAGCAGCCTGCGCCGGAAAGAACCTCGGCGAAGGCGCCCGGTTTGTATATTGAGAACACCAGGATAGGGATAGCGTTTTCCCGGGCAAGCGAGATGGCGGCATGGTCCATGACGCCGAGGTCCTCGGTCAGCACCCGCATGTAGCTGAGCCTGTCGTAGCGCTTGGCCTTCGGGTTCTTGGCCGGGTCGGCATCGTAGACGCCGTCCACCTTGGTGCCCTTCAGCAGCACGTCGCAGCCCATCTCGGAGGCGCGCAGTGCCGCGGCGGTGTCGGTGGTGAAAAAGGGGTTGCCGGTGCCGGCGGCGAAGATCACCACCCGCCCCTTCTCCATGTGGCGGGCGGCGCGGCGGCGGATATAGGGCTCGGCCACGGTGGCCATGGGGATGGCCGACTGCACCCGGGTGTCGCAGCCGATGTTCTCCAGGGCGTTCTGCAGGGCAAGCGCGTTGATCACCGTCGCCAGCATACCCATGTAGTCAGCCGAGGCGCGCTCCATGCCGCGCGAGGCGGCCGAGACGCCGCGGAAGATATTGCCGCCGCCGACCACCAGGCAGACGTCGACACCGAGGGCGCGCACCTGGGCGACGTCGGCGGCGATCTGCGCCACCATCCCCGGGTCCATGCCGTACTCGCGCTCGCCCATCAGGGCCTCGCCGGAGATCTTCAGCAGGACCCGCTTGTACTTGGGGAGCTGGGAGGGGCTGTCTGCCCGCGGTTTCGTTTTGGACATGGGCCCCTTTTCGACGTCTGGCGGCGTGGCTGTGGCGGCTCGAACTGTGGCGGCGGGTGCCGGCGGGAGAAGACCCCCGGGCGAAGCGGGCACATGGTAATGCGCCCAGGCGCTTCATTCCAGGGGCGCGTCATGCCAGGGGGGCGTACCGCGCCCCGGCCCCCGCCGCCTTTTGACACTGGCCCGCGGATTTGGCGGGAAAAAGGCGGCGGCGGGGCGGTCTCGAGAAATCAGACGGAGAAATCAGCCGCCCAGAGTGGCGGCAACCTCCGCGGCGAAGTCCTGCTCCTCGCGCTCGACGCCCTCGCCGAGCTGGAAGCTGACGAAGCCGGCGATGGCGACGGGGGCCCCGGCCTCCTTGGCGGCGCCTTCCAGCACCTTGGAGATCTTGGTCTCGCCGTCGATGACGAAGACCTGCTCCAGCAGAACGACCTCCTCGTAGAACTTGCGCAGGCGGCCCTCGACCATCTTGGCGATGATCTCCTCGGGCTTGCCGCTGGCGCGGGCCTGCTCGCTGAGCACGTCGCGCTCGCGCTCCAGGGCGCTGGCGTCGACGCCGTCGCGGTTCACCGCCTGCGGCTTGGCGGCGGCCACGTGCATGGCGAGCTGCTTGCCGAGGGCTTCCAGCTTGGCCTTGTCGCCCTTGGACTCGAGGCCGACAAGGACGCCGATCTTGCCGAGGCCCGGCGCCGTCTGGTTGTGCACGTAGGAGCACACCACGCCGTCGGAGACACTGACGCTGGCGGCGCGGCGCAGGCTCATGTTCTCGCCGATCTTGGCGATCATGTTGGTCAGCTCGTCGGCCACGGAGTTGCCGCTGCCCGGGTATTTCGCGGCCTTGATGGCCTCCAGGTCGCCGCCGACCTGCAGGGCGACCTCGGCCACCTTGGCGACGAAGCCCTGGAAGGCCTCGTTGCGGGCGACGAAGTCGGTCTCGGAGTTGACCTCGACCACCGCCCCCTTGGTGCCTTCGGCGGCGACGCCGACCAGGCCCTCGGCGGCCACGCGGCCGGCCTTCTTGGCGGCCGCGGCGAGGCCCTTCTTGCGCAGCCAGTCGACCGCCCCTTCCAGGTCGCCGCCGGTCTCGGTCAGCGCCTTCTTGCAGTCCATCATGCCCGCGCCGGACGTCTCGCGCAGTTGCTTGACCAGTGCCGCTGTGATTTCAGCCATGGCGGAATCCTTTTTGCTTCTTTTCGTTCGGGGCGCTCCCCGGGGCCCGAACCCAGTCCGGGGCCGCCGGGAACGCGTTGTACAGCAGGACCTCTAGGGTTTCGCGACGCCGGCCGGCGCGCGAAGCCTCGAGCCCTGGATCAGGTCTGCGGGGTCGCTTCCGCCTCGGCCTTGGGCTCGGCAGCAGCTTCCGGGGCGGGGGTCTCCGCCGCGGCGGCCGCTTCGGCCTGCTCCGGCAGGGTCTCGACCGGACCCTCGACCGACTCGCCGATGTCAGTCCCGCTGGCCGTCATTTCGGCCTGGATGCCGTCCAGCACCGCGTCGGCGATGAGATCGCAGTAGAGGCCGATGGCGCGCAGGGCGTCGTCGTTGCCCGGCACCGGGAAGGTCACGCCGTCCGGATCGGAATTGGAGTCCAGCACGCCGATCACCGGGATGTTCAGGTTGCCCGCCTCCTCGACCGCGATGTGCTCCTTGTTCGTATCGATGACGAAGATCACGTCCGGCAGGCCGCCCATCTCCTTGATCCCGCCCAGCGCGCGCTCCAGCTTGTCGCGCTCGCGGGTCAGCATCAGGATTTCCTTCTTGGTCAGGCCGACCTGCTCACCTTCCAGCTGCTCCTCGACGACGCGCAGGCGCTTGATCGAGTTGGAGATGGTCTTCCAGTTGGTCAGCATGCCGCCGAGCCAGCGGTGGTTCACGTAGTACTGGCCGCAGCGCTTGGCCGCCTCGGCGACCTTGTCGCTGGCCTGGCGCTTGGTGCCGACGAAGAGCACGCGGCCGCCGCCGGCGACGATGTCGCGCACGGTGACCAGGGCCTGGTTCAGCAGCGGAACGGTCTGCTCCAGGTCGATGATGTGAATGCCGTTGCGGGCCCCGAAAATGTAGGGGGCCATGCGCGGATTCCAGCGACGGGTGGTATGTCCAAAGTGAACGCCAGCTTCGAGGAGCTGACGCATCGAGGGGCTCGGAAGCGCCATGAGTAGTTCTCCGGTTGGTCCACCGCGGGCCTGTCATCTGGACCCAGGAAACCGGCCAAAAGGCTTGAATTTCTTGGGTTTTCAGACACCGGAGCGACTGACGGGATGTCTCCCCGCCCGGCCGCGTTGCCCGCGTGTGAGGTTCAAATCGGGCGCGTGATACCGCCCGGCCCCCGAAAACGCAAGGGAAAAGGCAGTTATCCACAAGGGCCCGGCGGATCTCCGGTGGGCGCTAGTGGACCAGGCCCTTCTCGCGAAGGCGCTCTTCGGTTGCCTCTGCAATGCCAAGTACGAGCGGTTGGCTCCAGGCTGCAATCAAGTTGGTTAGCTCGTCCGCTATTGTCGGAATCTTGGCCTGGAAGCTCTGCGCGGGCGGACCGGTTGTGTTGGTCAAGACGGCGTCCAGTTCGCCTTCAGTGAAGACCTCAGCGTAGACCACCGCTACCTGATCTGCCAGCACAGGCAAGCTTTGATCGAGCGCCCTGTCCAGTTCGTCTTTCAGGATTGATTGGATTTCTTCGCTCTGCACCGAAGAACTCGGCCCGGCAAAGCGCGAAGCGAGCAGAATCAGGCAATGCTGATGGATTCCCTGCCTCAGCGCGTTCCCGCTGGCGAGCAGGAAAACCGTGCGGGCCTTTTCGATCTTGGTATCTGGCACCGATTGTGGTGCCGCCTCGCCTGCCGCCGCGACGAACAATAGCACAAGCACCAAAACCCTTGCCGCTGGCCTGACAACTGGCATGCCGTCCCCCCGAAACCGATTCAGGGTTGAATTTTAGACGACACCTCTCTGCGAGTCGAAGAATGCACTGGTCGTCGATGGCCCGGCTAGCGGTCCTGCATGACCACGCCGGGCACCGCCTTGATGGCGCGGCGGATCTCCGGCGACAGCTTGTAGGACTGGCCGAGGTCGAACTCGACCTCCTGGCCATCGTCCAGGGCGACGATGAGGCGGATGCGGCCGCGCCCCCGGCCCTCGCGGCCCAGCAGGGTCTTCAGGCTCTCCAGCGGCGCCGGTGTAGCGAGGTGGATGTCGAGGCCCTTGGAGGCCCGCGCGGCGGCGTTGTCGAGGGGCTCGAGCGACTGCACCGTCAGGCGCGGCTCGTCACCTTCGCGGTGCTCGGCGGATACCTTGACGAGCATGGTCTGGCCGGGCACCAGCTGCTCGCGGTACTGGCCCAGGGTCTCGGAGAAGAAGGTCACCTCGTAAACGCCGGTGGCGTCGGAGAACTGCACGAAGGCCATGCGGTGGCCCTTGCGGTTGTTGATCTCGCGCTTGGCGTTGAACATGCCGGCCAGGGTGTAGATGCCCGAGGCGCCGGCCTCCTTCATCGCGACGTAGGTGGTCGCCTGCATCTTCTCCAGGGTCGCCGTGTAGCTGTCCAGCGGGTGGGCCGAGAGGTAGAAGCCGATGGCGGCGAACTCGTGGTTCAGGCGCTCCATCTCCGGCCAGTCCTCGACCGGCGGCAGGTGCATGGGAACCGGTTCGCTGTCGCCGCCGCCGAACAGGCTGACCTGGGCGCTGTCGCGCTCGCTGGCCGCGGCGCTGGCGTGGCGCACGATGGTCTCGGCGGCGTGGAAGACCTGGGCGCGGTTGGCGTTCAGCGCGTCGAAGGCACCGGCGCAGGCGAGGTTCTCGATCTGCCGCTTGTTGATCAGCTTGGCGTCGAGCCGCTGGGCGAAATCGGCCAGACTCTTGAACGGCCCCTTGGCCGAACGCTCCGCCACCACCGCCGCCATGGCGTTGGCGCCGACGTTCTTCAGCGCCGCCAGGGCGTAGCGGATCGCCGGGCTGCCGTCGTCGCCCTGCTCGACGCCGAAGTCGGGTTCGGAGCGGTTGATGTCGGGCGGCAGCAGCGAAATGTTCAGGCGCTGCAGTTCCTGGCGGAAGATGTTCAGCTTGTCGGTGTTGCCCATGTCGTA
>DAIQBR010000029.1:7318-17047 GCA_036781105.1 Kiloniellaceae bacterium | reverse complement strand
CCACGAGGTAGAGGAGGCCGAGCCCTGGTCGGTCGGGCGTCTGACGGCCGCCCGGCGCGAGAAAGACGGCGTGCTGAAAGCGGCGGCAACCCCGCGCCTGATGCAGGCCTACGCGATCGGGCGCTGACAAAAAGGAGAGCGCAAGGCCCATGACCTATTCCATCGTGGCCCGCGATCCCCAAAGCGGCGCGTTCGGCGTGGCCGTCGCCAGCCGCTTCTTCGCGGTCGGCGCCCTGGTGCCGCACCTGCGCGGCGGTATCGGCGCCATCGCCACCCAGGCCTTCGTCAGCCCGCTCTACGGCACCGACGGCATCGAGCTGCTGGCAGCCGGCGCCGGCGCAGAGGAAATGCTGGCGGCGGTCACCGGGCGCGATGCGGGGCGTGCCCAGCGCCAGGTCCATGCCATCGATGCGGTGGGCCATAGCGCCGCCTTCACCGGTGCGGACTGCATCGACTGGGCCGGGCACCTGGTCGGCACGGGAGTCTCGGTCGCCGGCAACATGCTGGCCGGCCCCCGTGTGATCGAGGCGACCCTGGAATGCTACCAGACGCATTCCGGACTGCCCTTCGTCGAGCGCCTGCTCACTGCCATGGAAGCCGGCGAGCGCGCCGGCGGCGACAAGCGCGGCCGCCAGTCGGCCGCACTCAAGATCGTGCAGGGCGAGGCCTATCCCTGGCTCGACATCCGCAGCGACGACCACGGCGACCCGCTGGCGGAGTTGCGCCGCCTCTATGCGGTGGCGCAGGAGCGCTTTCTCTATTTCGCCGAGCTGCTGCCGACGGCGGACAATGTCGCCGGCTTGCTCGATCGTCGCGAGGTCGACGCGCGCATCGCGGCGGCCGAAGCGGCCCGCGCGGCCGAGGGCCGGGCTTCGGCGTCCTGCGCCACGGAGCCATCCGAGTCGGGCAACTGATCCCGGCCTGCCCGCCTGGCGACCCTCTTGGTTGCTTCGCCGGCATATTGGTTGGAATTGATCTCCAATAATACTCTTGAAAAACAGAGTGTTAACAATCTACAGTAAAATCAATTGCGCCAATTGGAATATTGGTCAAAAGTCACGATAAGGCTGGATCCCGGGTCGTCGAGCATTGCTCAGCCGCCCCGCCCGGGCGCCAGCGAATAACACCAATCGGAGGAATGCATGCCTGAGTTCAAGACCACCCGGCGCGGTTTCATGGCCGGCACCACGGCCATCGCCGGTGCGACGCTGTTGAGCGGCGCCTTCAGCCGACCCGCCTGGGCGGCTTATCCGGAACGCAACCTGGAAATCGTTATCCCGACGGGCGAGGGCGGCGGTGCCGACCGCGACGTGCGTGTCTTTACCTCGGTGTGGAAAAACCACATCGACACCAACTTCGAGTATTCATTCTTCCCCGGCGCCGCCGGCCAGGTCGGCTACGAGGTCTATGTCGGCAAGCGCGAGCCGGACTGCTACAGCCTGCTGTTCGCCAACATGGGCCCGGAAGTGATCATGCAGGCGCTGCAGAAGCCGCCGGTGAAGCTGGGCCAGGACTTCGTCTACTTCAACCAGATCTCCTCGGAGGTCATGTCGCTCTTCGTCGCGGCGAACTCGCCGATCAAGGACATCCAGCAGCTGGTCGACGAAGGCAAGAGGCGGCCGGTGACCATCGCGGTCAGCCGCCTGCCGCACCCGGCCTCCATCGGCTGCCTGGCGCTGGGCGAAGCCACCGGCGCCAACTTCCAGCTCGTCCCCTACGGCGGCGGCAATCCCTCCGCCATGGCGGCGGTGACCGGCGAGGTCGATGCCTGCGCCCTGCCGCTGGCCAATCCGATCAAGCTCGGCGAGCAGGTCCGCATCCTCACCACCTTCGGCAAGAACCCGGCGCCGGCCGAGACCGGCAACGCACCGGCGGTGAGTTCGGTCTTCGGCACCAAGCTGCCGGAGCTGACCTCCTCGCGCGGTTTCGGCCTGCACATGAAGGCGATCGAGGCCTACCCCGACCGCTTCGAGCTGCTGAAGTCGTCGATGGAGAAGGTGAAGGACGATCCGGCCTATCCGGAAGCCGTCCAGAAGGCCGGCCTGCCGACCGCCTTCATCGACTTCGGCGACCAGAAGATGGCGATGGACGCGGCGCAGGGCACCCTGGAGCTCGCCGCCAAGTACGAGGCGCTGCTGACCGGCAAGTAGCCGGCCCCGCCAGACTTCCGAGCCACCTGACGCAGCGGGCGCGGCGGCCTCCCTTTCATCGGGGACGGCCGCCGCCGCTCTCTACGCATCCCTGGGAATTGCCATGGACGACAATCCGGAACAGCGCCATCACCATCGCAAAGGTGTCGGCGCCGACCTCATCCTGCCGCTGATGGCGGCGGGCTATGCCGCCTACTACGTCTTCACCATCCGGGAGTTTCCCTGGGAAGCCCAGATGAACGGCACCTTCATCGCCGTGGTCATCTGGTTGCTGGTGGGGGCCTTTGTGCTGCGCACCCTGCTGCGCCTGCGCCGCAACGAGGTCACGCTGCGGCCGACCGGCGTCACCACGCCGCGGGCCAAACTGGTGCAGCGCGTCGCCTTCATCGGGCTGACCGCACTGAACATCGGGCTGATGCCCTGGCTCGGCTTCACTCTGACGGTGGTGGCCTTCCTCGCCTCCTCGATGTGGCTGCTGGGCGTGCGCACGGCCAAACCGCTGATCGCCATTCCGCTCTCCGCGGGCTCTGTGGGCTATCTCTTCTTCGTCGTGGCGCTCGACACCCGCCTGCCCAAGGGGCCGGTGGAGTGGCTGCTGCAGCCGCTGTTCTTCTAGGCCGGGGCCGCATCAGATGGAAATTACCTTCGACTCCCTGTGGCAGCTCTTCACCCATTCGCTCGATCTCTGGTGGGTCATCGTCCCGGCGGTGGTGCTCGGCATCATCATGGGCGCGGTCCCCGGTTTCGCCGCCCACAACACCATCATCATCCTGCTGCCCTTCACCCTGGCGGTGAACGTCGAGGTCGGCCTCACCTTCATGATCGCGCTCTATGCCGCCTCGCACCTGGGCGGCGGCATTCCGGCGATCCTGGTGAACATACCCGGCACCGGAGGCGCCGCGGCGACGACCCTGGACGGGCATCCCATGGCCCAGCAGGGCCGTGCCCAGCAGGCCCTGATGCTGTGCTTCTTCGCCTCGGTCTTCGGCGGCCTCATCACCTCCGCCGCCACGCTCTTCGCCATGCCTTACCTGGCGAAGGTCGGCTTCTACATGCACAGCGTGGAGATGGTGGTGGTCATGCTGTTCGGCCTGACCCTCATCGCGGTGATCGCCGCGCAGGACACGCTGAAGGGACTCATCGCCGGCTTCTTCGGCCTCATTCTGGGTGCCATGGGCGCCGACCACATCTACGCCGCGCCGCGCGGCACCTTCGGCTTTCTCGAGCTGTTCGACGGTGTGCCGCTGATCCCGGCGCTGATCGGCCTCTTCGCGCTCTCCGAGGCCTTCGTGATGATCGAGCAGGAGACCATCCTCAGCCGCGTCGGCCAGGAGCGCATGCAGAAGTCGACCTGGAAGGAGACCATCGACAGCTTCTTCCTGGCGGTGAAGCACTGGTGGGAAGTGATCTGGACCTCCATCGTCGGCCTGGTCATCGGCGTGACGCCGGGTGCCGGCGCCTCCATCGCCGCCTTCGTCGCCTACCAGCAGTCGCGCGTCTTCTCCAAGACGCCGGAGAAGTACGGCACCGGCCATCCCGCCGGCGTCATCGCGCCGGAAGCCGCCAACAACGGCGTCACCTCGGGCACCCTGGTGCCGCTGCTGGCGCTCGGCATTCCCGGCGGCAGCACCGCGGCGGTCATGCTCATCGTGCTGCAGTACCACGGCGTGCCGCTGGGCCCGCGTCTCTTCATCGAGAGCCCGGAGCTGGCCTACGGCGTCTTCATGTCGATGGTGGTGGCCTACATCTTCATGATCTTCACCATCCTGCCGATGGCCCGCTACATGTCGCGGGTGACGCTGGTGCCGACCAAGTTCCTGGCGCCGCTGATCACCACCTTCGTCATCGTCGGCGCCTTCGCGCCGCGCGAGTACCTCTTCGACATGTGGCTGGCGCTGGCCTTCGGCCTGATCGGCTACATCGCGCGCAAGACCGGCTATCACGTTGCGGCGATTCTGATCGGCGTTATCCTGGGCCCGCTGGTCGAGCAGTCCTACCTGCGGGCGCTGAGGATCGGCGGCGGCGACCCCCTGGTGCTGTTCTCCTCGACCATCGGGAACATTCTCTGGGCATTGCTGGTGATCTCCATCGCGCTGCCCTACCTCAACGCCTGGCGCAAGCGCCGCGGCCACAGGCGAATCCGGGAGGCCTGAGCCGGCCTCTCCGCAGAAACTTCAGGAGGACGTGATGGAAATGCGCAGTTTGGGAGGGCAGGGTCTCGAGGTCTCGGCCATCGGCCTCGGATGCATGGGCATGACGCCGATCTACGACAAGCCGGACCCCGAGGAGGCGATGCGCACGGTCCAGGCAGCGATCGACGCGGGCGTCACCATGATCGACACCGCCGACGCCTACAACGGCGGCAAGAACGAGGAACTGGTCGGCAAGGCGCTGGCCGGCCATCGCGACAAGGTGGTGCTGGCGACCAAGTTCGGCAACGTGCGCCTGCCCGACGGTACGCGCACGGTGAACGCCAAACCGGAGTACGCCGCCGAGGCCTGCGAGAAGTCGCTGAAGCGCCTCGGGGTGGAGGTCATCGACCTCTTCTACCTGCACCGCATGGACCCCTCGGTGCCCATCGAGGACACCGTCGGCGCCATGGCGAAGCTGATCGAGGCCGGCAAGGTGCGCTACCTCGGGCTCTCCGAAGCCGGCGCCAAGACCATCGAGCGCGCCCACGCGACCCATCCCATCGCCGCGCTGCAGACCGAGTACTCGCTGGCCTCGCGCGACGTCGAGGCGGAGATCCTGCCGGTTTGCCGCAAGCTCGGCATCGGCTTCGTCGCCTATGCGCCGCTGTCGCGCGGCCTCCTGACCGGTCGCTACAAGACCGAGGCCGACCTCGCCGAGGGCGACCGCCGCCACGACATGCCGCGCTTCAAAGAGGGAAACATCGAGGGCAACGTGGCGCGCCTCGCCGCGCTGGCCGAGATCGCCAAGGCGCACAACTGCTCCCAGGCCGCCGTCGCCATCGCCTGGCTGCTGGCCCAGGGCGGCGACGTCGTGCCGCTGCCGGGCTGCGCGCGCCGCGCCAGCCTGCAGGACAGCCTTTCGGCGCTGGAAGTGAAGCTCTCGGCCGCCGAGGTGGCGCGACTCTCCGACGCGCTGCCCGCCGGCGCCCTGGACGGCACCCGCTATCCGGAAAAGCAGATGGCGCGGCTGGGGATCTGAGTCTGGGGATTCAGGTTTCCGTCGCCTCGCGCAGGCAGGCGATCAGTTTCGATTTCTTCTCGAAGCCGATGCCCGGCGCGTCGGGCAGCGGGATGCGGCCGTTTTCCACCTGCGTGTCGTCGGCGAAGCCGCCGAAGGGGGCGAAGACTTCCGGGTAGGATTCGTTGCCGCCCAGCTTCAGGCCGGCGGCGATGTTCAGGGACAGCTGGTGGCCGCCGTGCGGACAGATGTTGCGGGTGGAAAAGCCGTAGTCGCCGAGCAGTGAAAGCGTGCGCAGGTATTCCACAAGGCCGTAGCTGAGGGCGCAGTCGAACTGCAGCCAGTCGCGGTCGGGCCGCATGCCGCCGTGGCGCAGCAGGTTGCGCGCGTCCTGGTGCGAGAAGAGGTTCTCGCCGGTCGCCATGGGGCCGTCGTAGTGCCTGGCCAGTTCGGCCTGCAGGGCGTAGTCCAGCGGATCGCCCGCTTCCTCGTACCAGAACAGCTTGTAGGGGGCCATGGCCTCGGCGTAGGCGATGGCGGTCTCCAGGTCGAAGCGGCCGTTGGCGTCGACCGCGAGATATTTGCCCTCGCCGACGACCTCCAGCACGGATTCGATGCGCGCGATGTCCTGGTCCAGCGGCGCGCCGCCGATCTTCATCTTCACCACTTCGTAGCCCATGCCGCGGTAGCGCTGTATCTCCTCCTGAAGCTGGCTGTTGTCCTTGCCCGGGTAGTAGTAGCCGCCGGCGGCGTAGACGAAGACCGAGTCGTCCACCGTGCCGTCGCCCTCGGTATCGGCGAGGTAGCGATAAAGCGGCACGCCGGCGATCTTGGCGACAGCGTCCCACACCGCCATGTCGACCACGCCCACCGCCACCGAGCGCTCGCCGTGGCCGCCGGGCTTCTCGTTGGCCATCATGGTCGCCCAGATCCTGCGCGGATCCAGGTTGTCGCCGGCGTCGTTCACCAGGCTGTCGGGCGCGGCCTCCTTCAGGCGCGGCAGAAAGCGCTCGTTCAGCAGGCCGCTGGCCGCGTAGCGCCCGTTCGAATTGAAGCCGTAGCCGACGACGGGTTTGCCGTCGCGCTCGACGTCGGTCACCACCGCGACCACGCTGGCCGTCATCTTGGAGAAGTCGATGTAGGCATTGCGGATCGGGGAGGAGATCGGGACGACGGCTTCGCGGATGTCGACGATACGCATGGGCGGCAGGCTGCTTTCGATGGGGAAGGAGAGGGAAGTCTAGGCGTCGACGCGGGTCTCGCGCCAGGCGTCGCGGTCCAGGGTGAGGCCGAGGCCGGGCCGGTCCGGAATGGTGAGCCAGCCGTTCTCCGGCTTGGGCGCGTCGGTGAAGAGGGTCTCGCCGACCGCTACCATGCCGAGGTGCCATTCGACGATCCAGCCGTTCATCATGCCGGCCAGCAGGTGCATGTTGAACAGCGGCCAGCCGCCGCCGTTGGCGATGGGCAGGTTGTAGATCTGCGCCAGGTGGGCGACCTTGCGCGCCTCGGTGTAGCCGCCGCAGTAGGTCACGTTGGGCTGCAGGATGTCGACCGCCTGGTGCTCGACGAATTCGCGCAGGCGCCAGCGGTGGCCCTCCATCTGTCCGGCGGCCAGCGGGATCTTCGTCGAACGCCGCAGGTCGGCCAGCGCGCGGGCATCGTTCTGCTGCAGCGGCTCCTCGAACCAGGTGAGGTTCAGGTCTTCGATCTCACGGCAGAGGTACTTGGCCTCGACCGGGTTGAAGAGATAGTTGGCGTCGATCATGAGGTCGATGTCGTCACCGACGGCCTCGCGGATCACGCGCACGCGCTTGGCATCCTCGCGCCAGCCGCCCTTGTCGACGGCGACCACGGACTTCAGCGCGGTGAAGCCGTTCTTCACGTGCAACTGCGCGGCCTCGGCCAGCAGCTCGCGGTCGTACTGGGGAAAACCGAAGGTGCAGTAGGCGGGGACCTTCTGGCGCGCGTTGCCGAGCAGTGCGGCGATGGGGCGGCCCTCGGCCTTGCCCATGATGTCCCACAGGGCGATGTCGAGGCAGGAGAGCGCCATGGAAACGGTGCCGGTCATGGCCCGCGGGTTGAGGCGCTTCCAGACTTTTTGATGGATGGCCTCGAGGTCGCGCGGGTCCATGTCCTTCACAACCGGCAGGACATGCTCCTGCAGGGCGACGATCACGGATTTTGCCAGGAAATGGCCGGTCAGGCCGTAGCCGACGTGGCCCTCGTCGGTCTCCACCTCGCAGAACACGAAGTGAGTCTGCTCGGCCCGGCCGTAGCCCTCGACCTTGCCTTCCAGCAGCGGGATGGTGATGGAAAAGCCGTGCAGGCTCGCCCTGATGTCCTTGATTTTCATCGGCCTCTCCGAACTGTCGCTTGCCGAACAATCGGAGAAGCCGGTAGGATTGTCAACAATTGACACCAGAGATATGGAGCCTTTCCCGATGGCCGCAGAGGACGCGCCCGACGCCCCGCTTTTGCCCGGATTCGAGACCCGGCGCTTCCAGACCGCAGGGGCCGAAATCAACGCCGCGGTGGGCGGCGAGGGGCCGCCGCTGCTGCTGCTGCACGGCAACCCGCTGACCCACGTGAGCTGGCACGAGGTGGCGCCGGAACTGGCCAAGAGCTACACCGTGGTGGCCCCAGACCTGCGCGGCTACGGCGACAGTTCCAAGCCGGCCGGCGGCGGCGACCATGCCGCCTATTCCTTCCGCACCATGGGCGAGGACAACTTCGAGGTCATGCGCCAGCTCGGCTTCGAGCGCTTCCCCGTCGCCGGCCACGACCGCGGCGCCAGGGTCGCCTTCCGCATGGCGCTGGATAAGCCGGAGGCCATCGAGCGCGTCGCCGCCCTCGACATCGTGCCGACCCACCATGTGCTGACGAACGTGTCGCTGGGCTGGGGGCTGGAGAGCTACCACTGGTTCTTCATGGCCCAGAAGGCGCCCTTCCCGGAGAAGCTGCTGACCGCGGATCTCGACTATTACATCGACTACAAGCTCAACAAGAAGGGCGTCGGCCTGTCGATCTTCGACCCGCGCGCCATGGCGGAGTACAAGCGCTGCACCACGCCGGAGCAGATCCATGGCGTCTGCGAAGACTACCGCGCCACCGTGACCGTCGATTTCGAGATGGACAGCGCCGACTACGGCAAGCGCAAGCTCACCTGCCCGGTGCTGGTGATCTGGGGCTCCAACAGCCACTGCGGGCGCCACTTCAAGCCGATCGAGGCCTGGGCCGAATGGGCCGACGACCTGCGCGGCTTCGCGGTGCCGACCGGCCATTATCCGGCCGAGCAGCGCCCGGACTTGATCCTCGACGCCTTCCAGGCTTTCTTCGCTGGCGAGGAACCGCAGGAGCCCCAGGAGTGACCAGGACGTGAGCCGTGAAGTTTCGGCCGCAGAGGCCAAGTCGCTGATCCATGACAGCGCCGAGATCGCCTTTCTCGACGTCCGCGAGGCTGGGGAGTTCGGCGAGGGCCATCCGCTCTTCGCCATTCCCTGCCCCTACAGCAGGCTGGAGGCGCGCATCGCCGCGCTGGTGCCGCGGCGCAGCGTAAGGATGCTGCTGATCGACGGCGGCGACGGTGTCGCGCTGCGCGCGGCGGCGGCGCTGGAAGCGCTCGGCTACCGCGACGTCATGACGATCGCCGGCGGCACGCCGGGCTGGGCGGCGGCGGGCTTCACGCTGTTCCAGGGCGTCAACGTGCCCTCGAAGACGCTGGGCGAGCTGGCCGAGCACGCCTGGCATCCCGAGACCATCGACGCGCCGACCCTGAAGTGCTGGCAGGATGAAGGCCGCAGCTTCCGCTTCTTCGACTGCCGTCCGCCGGCGGAGTACGCCAAGATGCGCGTGCCCGGCGCCATCTGCCTGCCCAATGGCGAACTGGCGCACCGCTTCCCGGCCGCGGTGCCGCAGGGCGACGCGCCGGTGGTGGTGACCTGCGCCGGGCGCACCCGCAGCATTGTCGGCGCGCTGGGCCTGCGTCTGGCCGGCGTCGCGCCGCCGGTCTACGCACTGGAGAACGGCACGCAAGGCTGGCAGCTCGCCGGCTTCACGCTGGAGCGCGGCAACACCGCGGCGCCCTATCCGCAGCTGGAAGCCGGAGCCGCCGCGGCGACGCGGGCGCGCGCCGAGGCGGTGATGGCGCAGCACGGGCTCGACACCATCAACCGCGCCGGCATCGAGGCCTGGCGTGCCGACGAGACGCGCACGACCTACCTCTTCGACCTGCGCACGCCCGAGGAAATCGCCGCCGACCCGGCGCCGGCCTTCCGCGCGGCGCTCTCCGGCCAGCTGGTGCAGGCGACGGATCAGTGGGTCGGTGTGCGCCACGCGCGCCTCGTGCTGCTGGACGACCTCGGCCTGCGCGGTGCCATCGCCGCCTTCTGGCTGCGCCAGCTCGGCTACGAGGTGGCGGTGGCGCGGCTCC
>DAIQBR010000029.1:5775-7291 GCA_036781105.1 Kiloniellaceae bacterium | reverse complement strand
GACGACGCTCTCCGCAAGCTGACCGCGCCGGAGGAAGCGGTTGCTCTGCCGCGCGTCTCCTCGGTCCCGGCAGAGGAAGCCCTGCGGGGTTCAGGTACGATCGTCGACCTGCGCGGCTCCGCGGCCTACCGCGAGGCGCACGTCGCCGGCGCGCGCTGGGGCATCCGCCCGCGGCTGGGCCGCCTCGGCCTCGATGAAACCAAGACGGTTTTTCTGGTCGGCGACGATGAGGCCGCCGCGCTGGCGGCGAAGGAGCTCGGCGATCTGGGCTTCGCGGCGGTGCGTGTGGTGGAGGGTGGCCACGCCGCCCTGGTCGCGGCCGGTGCTTCGCTGGAAAGCGGCGACGAGGTGCCCTCGGTGGCGGAGGCCATCGACTTTCTCTTCTTCGTGCACGACCGCCACGACGGCAACCTGGAGTCCTCGCGGCGCTATCTCGCCTGGGAGCAGGGCCTCATCGCCCAGCTCGACGCCGACGAGCGCGCTGCCTTCCGACTGGACGAGAAAGGTCTCTAAGACCCGATTTCCTCGGTGGCCAGCGCCTCAGCTGCAGCGCGGCGCTTGCGGCGCCAGCGCGAGAAGGTCGTCAGGCCGATCGAGAGGAACATCAGCGCGAAGATCAGCATCGCGCCGGGACGCTCGAAGAGATAACTGAGATCGCCACGGCTGATCTGCAGGGTACGGATCAGGTTCTCTTCCAGCAGGGTGCCCAGCAGCAGGCCGACAACGACGGCGGCGACCGGATAATTGTAGCGCACCATGGCCCAGCCGACGACGGCGAAGACGAAGAGCGTGATGGGGCCGGAAAGCGAGCCCTGGATCGCATAGGAGCCGAAGGCGGAAACCACCAGCACACTGGGAATGAGAAAGCGCAAGGGCACCCGCACCACCGCGCTGGCGGCGTAGACGAAGCCCAGCCCAACAAAAAGCAGCAGCACCGCCTGGGCGAAGTTCGAGAAGATGATGGCGTAGACCACATCCTTGTTCTGCGAAATGAAGCTCGGCCCGCCGACGATGTTGTGCATGGCGAAGGCAGCCAGCAGGATCGCCGTCGCGCCGCCGCCGGGGATGCCGAGCGCCAGCATGGTCGCCATGGCACCGCCTTCGGAGCTGGAGTTCGCCGCCTCTGCGGCGATGACACCCTTGGGGTTGCCCTGGCCGAAGGTGTCGCCGTCGGGCGCGTTGCGCCGCGTCTCCGAGTAGGAGATCAGGTTGGAAATCGACGAGCCGACGCCGGGGATGGCCCCGACGACGACGCCGATGGTGGCGCCGCGGAAGATGATCGTCGGATGGGCGAAGGCCAGCTTCACGCCGGCGAGGATGCGCCCGAAGCTGATCTTGCGGTCGGCCTCGTCCTCGATCAGGTAGTGGGTGTTGATGAGGTTCAGGAGCTGGCTGGCGGCGAGCAGTCCCATCATCGCCGGGATGGTCGGGATGCCGTCGAACAGCCAGGACACGCCCATGGTGCCGCGGATGTGGCCGGCAGTGTTGAAGCCGACGGTGCCGAGCAGCACGCCGA
>DAIQBR010000029.1:0-5765 GCA_036781105.1 Kiloniellaceae bacterium | reverse complement strand
GGCCAAGAGGCCGCGCCACACCGAGCGGCCGGCCAGCGAGCCGAGCAGCAGCATGCCCCAGGTGGCGATGGCAAACATTTCCAGCGGCCCCATCTTCAGCACCACGGCCGAGACCGGCGCAATGAGGAAGAGCAGCAGGATGTAGCTCGACAGTGTGCCGACGACGGAGGAAGCCAGGGCCACGCCGAGGGCCTGGTTGTGGCGGCCCTGGCGCGCCATGGGATAGCCGTCGAAGGTGGTGGCGACCGCAGAGGAGGTGCCGGGGATGTTCATCAGCACCGCGGGCACCGAACCGCCGAAGCCGGCACCGGTATAGATCGATGTCAGGAAGATGATCGCCGGCAGGAAGTCCATGTAGAGCGTCAGCGGCAGGAAGATCGCCATGGCCATGGTGATGGAGATGCCGGGCATGGCGCCGAAGAACAGGCCGATGAGCAAGCCGGGGATCAGGTAGACCCAGGCAATGGAGGACGACGTGAGAATTTCGAAGGCGTTGCCGAGGGCGGTGAAATCGAGCATGGCCGTCTTCAGAGCACCAGCAGGGGGAAGGGATAGGGCACCAGCAACTGGTAGCCGTAGACGATGACGACGGTGAAGACGGCGCTGTAGAGACCGATCAGCCAGTAGCGGCGTTCACCGCAGATCCAGAGGCCGAGCGCCACGAAGATGAAGGTCGCGACGTCGAAGCCGACGGCTTCCAGCGACAGGGCGAAAGCGCCGAAGGCGGCAGCGAGAGCGGCGACCTTGCCGAGGTCGCGCCAGGTCTCCTTTGGTGTTTCGACTTCTGCCTCCGCGCCCTCCGGCGTCTCGCTGTCGGGCGGGCGGCGAAAGCATTGCGGCAGCACCAGGGCGGCGAGGATGAGCGCGAGGATGGCGGCCGGCTGAATCAGGGCCAGATTGCTGACCTTCAGGGAGACGGCGCGCGCGTCCAGCAGGTAGGCGACGACGACACCACAAATGAAGATCAGCAACAACAGGTGTCCCCAATCCACCTTCTGCCCGGTTTTGCGGGTCTTCATCGCTGCCTCACGCTGTTCAAGTGCTTGTTAAGATGGTTTGCCCGGGTCGAAAGCCAGGGCCGGAAAATCAGCAGGCGCCGGACCCATGAGGTCCGACGCCTGCAGAGTATACCTCGAGGCGCGAGGTTCAGGTGCCCTTAAGCAGGTCGATGTGCTCGGCCATCACCTTGGCGGTGTTGCGCAGGGCCTTGTTGGAGACCTCCGGGCCGAACCAGTCGGTCGCCAGCTTGGCGGCGGTCAGGCTCTCGACCACCTTGGGATCCTTGGTGGTGCTTTCGATGGCGCTCAACAGGGTCTGGTAGCGGTCGCCGTGCTTCTCGACGAAGGAGGAGTGCACGCCCCAGCCGCGCTGGGAGCCGGCGACGAACTGCGCATCGTTGCCGTTCACCTCGGTGACCGCCGGGCAATCCCAGCTGTCGCGCCTGGCGTCGTCGAAGACGCAGAGCGGGGTGATCTTCTCCGCCAGCGGCAGGAAGCCCTGGCCGCCCACCATGCCGATGTCGACCACACCGCCGGCGGCGGCGTTACGGGTCGGGCCGCCACCGTCGTAGGTAACCAGGCGCAGGCCTTCGCGGTCGATCCCGTTCGCGTCGGCGAAGAGCATCATGTTCACCAGGTCCGCCGAGGAGGGCTGGATGCCGATGGAAAGGCTGCCCGGGTCGGCCTTCAGCGCCGAGATGACGTCCTGCACCGACTTCAGGTTGCCTTCCGAGGAGGTCGCCATCAGCGTGTAGTCACGCGACGGCAGGTTGATCATGTGGAAGTCTTCCAGCTTGAAGGTCGCATCCTGGGTCAGGATGTTCAGCGGCAGGTAGGGCGCCGCCGAGGTGCAGAGGATGGAGTAGCCGTCGTCGGGCTGCTGCATGAAGTAGGTGTGGCCGAGCAGCGCGCCGGCGCCGCCGCGGTTCACGATGACCAGGGGCTGGCCGAGCGCCTCCTGCAGGAAGGGCGCGAAGGCGCGGGCCAGGCGGTCGTTGTAGCCGCCGGTGTCAAAGGGAACCACGACGGTGATCGGACGGTCGGGGTAAGCCGACTGAGCACGCAGCACCGCGGGGGCGCCGATGGCCGCCACGGCGAGGCCGCTGGCGCCGATTTTCAGAGCTGAGCGGCGAGTAAACTTGTGAGCCATTCTATTTTCCTCCCGGATGCCTTAGGCAACAAGGCGCAGTACGCCGGGCTTGCGACGTTCTGCGCCACTTCTAGCGGCCGCCTGCCCCGCCGATCGCGTCGGAAAAAACGCCAAGCATCGGGCGGCCATTGACCTGACGCTATGAAGATTGCCGTCAACTGTCAACAATAATGCCACGGCCCTCCGCGGGCTTTTCGCAGGGGGTTTCCGCTGCGATCCGGGGTCGCCGGACTTGCTGCATCGCACAGTAAATCGCTTGCTGCGACTCGCAGAAAGATCACGCGGGAGCGCCACCTCGGCGGGCGGCCGAGTCGCACAGCAGACTCACCGGGGCTCGGGCGATAAATGTTGACAATCGACAGCTTTGTTTTTTACCTCTGTCCCCGGGCGCGCGACCGCCGGGAGTCTTCCAGCCTCCGGCCATGCCCGTTCTTCCTGCCGGCGCCAGCCGGTCCCGGAGGCAGATGCGCGATCCGGCCGGGAAGAAATCTAGAGACAACTCAAGAGGGTGAGGGAACAAATATGACGGCGGCCCTGAGCAATGCCAAGACTGCAGCCAATGCGACAGCCGAGGGCGAGGGTCTGACCCACTACGTCGCCGACTTCGTCGCCGGTGCCCAACTGGCCGATCTGCCTCAGGTTGTGGTCGAAAACGGCAAGAAGTCGATCCTGGACGGCCTCGGCCTGGCGCTGTCCGGCTCGGTCGCCAAGTCCGGCGAGCTGGTGCGCCGCCACCTCGACAGCCTCAACCTGGGCGCCGGTCCGGCGACGGTGATCGGCTCCAAGCTGAAGGTCGCGCCGCGCTTCGCCGCCTTCGCCAACGGGGTCGGCATTCATGCCGACGACTACGACGACACCCAGCTCGCGGTCGCCAAGGACCGCGTCTACGGCCTGCTGACCCACCCGACCGCGCCGGCCCTGCCAGCCGCCCTCGCCCTCGGCGAGGCCAAGGGCGCCTCAGGCGCCGACGTCATGCTGGCCTACCACATCGGCGTCGAGGTGGAGTGCAAGATCGCCGAGGCGATCGACCCGCGCCACTACCAGACCGGCTTCCACGCCACGGCGACCTGCGGCACCTATGCCGCCGCCTCGGCGGCCGGGCGCCTCATGGGCCTGGACAGCGAGACGCTGACCCGCGCGCTCTCGATCGCCGGCAGCCAGTCGGCCGGCCTGCGCGAGAACTTCGGCACCATGACCAAGCCCTTCCATGCCGGGCGATCCTCGGAGAGCGGCGTCGCCGCGGCGCAGTTCGCGGAATCCGGCTGGACGGCCACAGACAAGATCCTGGAGGCCCCGCGCGGCTTCTTCAGCGCCGCCGGCGGCGGCTACGACGTGAACGCCATCGCCGGCAAGCTGGGTGCGCCCTGGACCTTCGAGTTCCCGGGTATCTCGATCAAGCCGCATCCCTCCGGCTCGCTCACCCATCCGGGCATGACGGAGATGCAGCGCCTGATCCGCGAGCACGGCATCAAGGCGGCGGATGTCGAGCATGTGCGCGTCGGCACCAATTCCAACATGCCCAACGCGCTGATCCACCACCGCCCGACCAATGAACTGCAGGGCAAGTTCTCCATGGAGTTCTGCATGGCGATCCTGCTCATCGAGGGGCGCGCCGGCCTCAATGAGTTTGTCGACGAGGTGATCAACCGCCCCGACGTGAAGGCGATGATCGAGAAGGTCGACTTCGTGATCGACGAGCGCGCGGAAGCCGCCGGCTATCACAAGATGACGACCTACATCGACATCACCCTGAAGGGCGGCAAGAAGATCTCCGGCATGGCCGACTTCGGCAAGGGCAGCCCGGCCAACCCGATGTCCTTCGAAGAAGTCGCCGGCAAGTTCCACGAGTGCGCCGAGTTCGCCGGCTGGGAGAAGGCGCGCGCCGAGGAGGTGGTCTCCCTGGTCAGCGACCTCGAGACCCTCCCCTCGATCGACCGCCTCATGGGCGCCCTCAGCAAGGCCTAGGCGCCGGAAGGAGCCCGGGCATGACGGCGGGCAGCGATGAAAAGGTGGAAGGGGAGGCGGCCGACAGCACGGTGGCATCCGGGCCCGGCGCCGCGGGCGCGGCACGACCCTGGTGGCGCGACCCGGCCTGGTGGCTGCGCTGCCTGCTGACCTATGCCATCGCGCTCGTCGGCGGAGCCGTCGCCGCGCAGCTCTCGGTGCCGCTGCCCTGGATGCTCGGCCCCTTCTTCCTCTGCGGCGCCCTCTGCGTCCTCGGCCTGCGGCTGGCCTTCCTGCCGATGGGCCGCGAACTGGGCCAGATGTCGGTGGGTCTCGCCGTCGGCCTGCGCTTCACGCCGGCGACCCTGGCCGCCACCGCCAGCCTGCTGCCGGCCATGCTGGGCGCGACGCTCTACATCATCGCCTTCACTTTCATCGCCGCGCTGATCTTCCGCCCGCTGGCCGGGGTCGACCGCGTGACCGCCTTCTTCGCCACCGCGGCCGGCGGCGTCGCCGACATGGCGATCGTCGCCAAGCAGCACGGCGGCGATTCCAGCGCCGTGGCCATCGTCCACGCGCTGCGCGTCTCCAGCGTCGTCGCCGTGGTGCCGGTACTGGTCATCAGCTTCGGCGCGCCGGGCGGCGCCCCCGACGCCACTGCCGGCGCGGCGCAGGACCTGCTGCTGCTCGGTCTCGCCCTGGCGCTGGCCTACATCGTCGCGCGTCTGCTGAAGCCGACGCCACTGCCCAATCCCTGGCTGGTAGGCCCCATCTTCCTCGGCCTCGCGCTCGGCGCCTCGGGCCTCATGAACATCGCGGTGCCGCCGCTGCTCATCATCCTGGCGCAGATCGCCATAGGTACCTGGCTGGGCTGCCAGTTCCGCCGCGAGGTGCTGCTGGCGGTGCCGCGCGTGGCGGCAGCCGGTTTCGTCGTGTCGCTGTTCATGATCGTGGCGGCGGCGGCCGGGTCCTTCGTGCTGACCGCGCTCACCGGCCTGCCGGTCACCACCGCTTTCCTCTCGCTGGCGCCGGCCGCGGTGACGGAGATGGTGATCACCGCGAAAGTCATGCACCTTGACGCCGAGATCGTGACCGCCTTTCACATCATGCGCATCGCCATCGTCTGCACGACGGTGCTGCTGGTGTTCAGGTTCTACTGCTATCTGACGGGAGTACCCTATGGATCTCGCGCTTAACGGCCGGCGCGTGCTGGTGATCGGCGGCAGCTACGGCATTGGCCGGGCCAGCGCCGAGATCTTCGTGCGCGAAGGTGCCGATGTGATCATCGCCTCGCGCTCCGCCGAGAATCTGGAGACCGCCGCGGCGGAGATCGAGCAGGCGACGGGCCGGCGACCGGCGACGCTGGTCGTCGACGTCACCCAGGCCGATGCCGGCGCGACGCTGGCCGCCGCGGTGGCCGGACGCTGGCCCGCCCTGGACGTGCTGGTCACCGCCGTCGGTGGCAGCATCCGCTCCGCCTTCGCCGACTTGAGCGACGAGGACTGGCTGGGCAACTACACCTTCAACGTGCTCTCGACGGTGCGCGCCATCCGCGCCCTGCTGCCGGCGCTGGAAAAGAGCGGCGCCGCGGCGGTGGTCACCCTGGGCGCGGCGGCCTCCAAGATGCCCTACGCCCACCAGGTGGTCTCCAACGTACACAAGGCGGGGCTGCT
>DAIQBR010000028.1:13814-17361 GCA_036781105.1 Kiloniellaceae bacterium | reverse complement strand
GCGCGGCAAGATCGTGCCGAGCCGCATTACTGCCGTGTCGTCCAAGAAGCAGCGTGAGCTCGCGCGCGCCATCAAGCGCGCCCGCTTCCTCGCCCTGCTCCCCTACGTCCTGAAGTAAGCGGCCAGGGGAGAAACCGACATGATGCAAGTAATCCTCATGCAGCGCATCGAGAACCTGGGCCAGATGGGCGACGTCGTCCGTGTGAAGCCGGGTTTCGCGCGCAACTATCTGCTGCCGCAGAAGAAGGCTATGCGGGCGACGAAGGATAACCTCGCCCGTTTCGAGAGCCAGCGCGCCCAACTCGAGGCCGAAAACCTCGAGCAGCGCAAGGAAGCCGAGCGGGTCGCCAAAGACCTGGACGGCATGACCGTGACTCTCATCCGCCAGGCCGGCGAGAGCGGCCAGCTCTACGGTTCGGTGAACGGCCGTGACATCTCCGAGGCGGTCACCGCCGGGGGCGTCACCGTCTCCCGCGGTCAGGTCGACCTCGGCGCGGTGATCAAGGTGCTCGGCCTGCACAAGGTGCGCATTCGCCTGCACCCGGAAGTCGCCGTCCACGTGACCGCCAACGTGGCGCGTTCCGACGAGGAAGCGAAGATCCAGATCGAAAGCGGCCGTGTGGTCAGCGCGGAAGAACTGCGCCAGGCCGAGGAAGCCGCCGAAGCCGAACTGGAAGCGGCGGTCGAGTCCGTCGAAGCCTCCGAGTCGGAAGCGGAAGAGAGCGCGGAGGCCGAAGAGGCCAAGCAGGACTGAGGCAAAAGCTTCTTTTCCTGTCCGGAGTTCAACGGCGGCTTTCCCAGCGGAAGCCGCCGTTTTCCTTGGCGGGCGGTACTGTCAAGATCCTGCCGGGCGACGTTATCCCCGTTCTCCCCTCTACTAACACGCTTCTCCCTCGCGCAGCGGGCTTGCTCCCGTGGCGTATCTGCTATTCTGTCCGGCCATGGAATCGACGCAGCCAAACCTCACGCATCTGCACGGCGCCCCGGGCGGTGAAGACCACCTGCGCCTGCCGCCTTCCAACGACGAGGCCGAGCAGGCCCTGCTGGGCGCCATCCTGGCCAACAATGCGGCCTACGAGAAAGTCTCCGACTTTCTGCGCCCCGAGCACTTCGCCGACGGCGTGCACGCGCGCATCTTCGAGGCCTGCGGCAAGCTCATCGAGCGCGGCCAGGTCGCCAACGCCATTCAGCTGAAGAATCTCTTCGAGCAGGAAAGCGCGCTGGCCGACGTCGGCGGCGCGCAGTATCTCGCGCAGTTGCAGTCCAGCTACGTCACCATCATCAACGCCGCCGACTACGGCAAGACGATCCACGACCTCTACCTGCGCCGCCAGTTGATCGCGCTGGGCGAGGACATGGTCAACGACGCTTTTGACTACGATCTCGACATCGACGCCAGCCAGCAGATCGAAGTCACCGAGGACCGGCTCTACAAGCTGGCCGAGATCGGCCAGACCGAAGGCGGGCTCAGCCCCTTCCGCCTGGCGGTGCTCGAATCGCTGCACATGACCGAAGCGGCCATGAAGCGCGACGGCCTGTCCGGCGTCTCGACCGGCCTGCAGGATCTCGACAAGCTGCTCGGCGGCCTGCACCGCTCCGACCTGCTCATCCTCGCGGCGCGCCCCTCCATGGGCAAGACCTCGCTGGCCACCAACATCGCCTACAACGTCGCCTCCTCGACCCGCAGCGAGAAAGACGCCGAGGGCAACCCTGTCGAGCAGCGCCAGCCGGTCGCCTTCTTTTCGCTGGAAATGTCGGCCGAGCAGCTCGCCGGACGCGTCATTGCCGAGTGCACCGGCGTGCGCTCCGACGCCATGCGCCGCGGCGAGCTGGAAGACAGCGAGTTCGACAAGGTCTTCGAGGCGAGCCGGCAGCTCGCCGAGCTGCCGCTCTTCGTCGACGACACCCCGGCCCTCTCGGTCAGCCAGGTGCGCACCCGCGCCCGCCGCCTGAAGCGCCAGCACGGCCTCAGCCTCATCGTGGTCGACTACCTGCAGCTCATGCAGCCGCCGGCCGGCAAGCGCAGCGACAACCGCGTCCAGGAGGTGTCGGAGATCACCCGCGGCCTCAAGGCCCTGGCCAAGGATCTCGACGTGCCGGTGATGGCCCTCTCGCAGCTCTCGCGCGCCGTCGAGCAGCGTGAGGACAAGCACCCGCAGCTCGCCGACCTGCGTGAGTCCGGCTCCATCGAGCAGGACGCCGACGTGGTGATGTTCATCTACCGCGAGCAGTACTACGCCGAGCGCGCCATACCGACCCAGCGCGACGGCGAGGACGAGAACAAGTTCCACGAACGCACGGAGCGGTGGAAGGAACGTTGCGAGCGCGCCTACGGCAAGGCCGAGATCATCGTCGCCAAGCAGCGCCACGGGCCGATCGGCTCGCGCGAGTTCGCCTTCGAGGGCGAGATCACGCGCTTCAGCGACCTGGTCGCCGATGACCACCTCCCCGACCACTACTGAAGCACCGCAGACCCTGCTCGCCGACGTGCCGGCGCAGGCCGACGGCGTGCTGGTCGTCGACCTGCCGGCCATCGCCGAGAACTACCGCCGCCTGAAGTCGGCCTTCCGGGAGCGTGCCGTGGCCGCCGTGGTGAAGGCCGACGGCTACGGCCTGGGCGCCGAGCGGGTCGCCCCGGTGCTGGTGAAGGCCGGCGCGCGTTCCATCTTCGTCGCCCAGCTGGAGGAGGCGCTGAAGCTGCGCCCGCTCCTCGATGCCTGCCATCCCGCCGTCTCGCTCTACGTGCTGAACGGCCTCGCCCCCGGCACCGAGGCGCTCTTCGCCGACAACCTGATCCTGCCGGTGCTGAACTCGCTGGGCCAGATCGAGGCCTGGGGCCGCTTTGCCAGGCAGCGCGACAAGGCACTGCCGGCGGCGATCCACCTGGACAGCGGCATGTGCCGCCTCGGCCTGCCGCCCGACGAGGTCGAGCGCCTGCGCGCCGACCCCGCCGCTCTCGACGGCGTGGTGCCGACCTGCCTGCTGAGCCACCTCGCCTGCGCCGACGAGCCGCAGCATCCGAAGAACGCCGAGCAGCTGGCCTACCTGAAGCAGGCGCTCACCGCGCTGCCCCGCGCGCCGGTCTCCTTCTGCAACTCCTCGGGCATCTTCCTCGGCCCGGACTACCACTTCGACCTCGGCCGTCCGGGGGTCGCGCTCTACGGCGCCAACCCGACGCCGGCGGCCGCCAATCCGATGCGTCCGGTCGTGCGTCTGCTGGCAAAAGTCCTGCAAATCCGGTCGATTGACGCCCCCCAGACCGTTGGCTATGGTGCGGACCACCGCGCCACGGAGCCGGCCCGAATCGCGACCGTTGCCGCCGGCTATGCCGACGGTTACCTGCGGTCCATTTCCTCTCGCGGGCATGCCTGGGTCGCCGGTCATCGGGTTCCTGTGGTTGGACGCGTTTCCATGGACTTGCTAGCGCTGGATGTGACCGCGGTGCCGCCTGACCAGGTGGCGCCCGGCGACTGGGCCGAACTGTTGAACGCCGAGCAAGACGTCGACGCCCTGGCCCGCGAGGCCGGCACTATCGGCTACGAGATCC
>DAIQBR010000028.1:13446-13804 GCA_036781105.1 Kiloniellaceae bacterium | reverse complement strand
ACCTCACTCGGCGCGCGCTATCACCGGGTCTATCTGGGCTAGCGATTGATGCCGATTCTCCAGCCGATCGGCCGCACCTTCCTGATTTTCCTGGAAGCCACCGGGCGCCTCAGCCTCTTCACGGTGCTCTCGCTGTCGCACTGTCTCAGGCCGCCCTTCTACCCGCGCCTCATCTACCGGCAGATGGTGGAGATCGGCTACTACTCGCTGCCGGTCGTCGGCCTCACCGCGATCTTCACCGGCATGGTGCTGGCCCTGCAGAGCTACACCGGCTTCGCGCGCTTCTCGGCGGAGAGCGCCATCCCCAACGTCGTCGTCGTCTCGATCACCCGCGAGCTGGGGCCGGTGCTGGCCGGCC
>DAIQBR010000028.1:9698-13373 GCA_036781105.1 Kiloniellaceae bacterium | reverse complement strand
CCGCCGAGATCGGTACCATGCGCGTGACCGAGCAGATCGACGCCCTCGACACCCTGGCGACCAATCCCTTCAAGTACCTCATCGCGCCGCGGCTCATCGCCGGCCTCACCATGCTGCCGATCCTGGTGCTCATCGCCGACATCATCGGCGTCTTCGGCGGCTACATCGTCTCGACCCAGAAGCTCGGCTTCAACCCGGTGACCTACCTGAAGAACACCTGGGACTTCATCGAGGCGCAGGACGTGATCTCCGGCCTGGTGAAGGCCGGCGTGTTCGGCTTCCTGGTGACGCTGATGGGCTGCTATCACGGCTACAACTCGCGCGGCGGCGCCCAGGGCG
This sequence comes from Kiloniellaceae bacterium, assembly GCA_036781105.1. Lineage (GTDB taxonomy): Bacteria > Pseudomonadota > Alphaproteobacteria > Kiloniellales > Kiloniellaceae > Pelagibius. The sequence continues at coordinate 13,034 of DAIQBR010000028.1, read as the reverse complement.
TCGGCACCGCGACGACCAATGCCGTGGTCTCGGCCTCGATCCTCATCCTCAGCTTCAACTACTTCATCACGGAACTGTTCTTCGCGCGATGAACGACGGCCCCGCCCCACAAGCGAGTAACGGACAGGCGCCCGCCGCAACGGCAGGAACGCCGAAGATCGCCATCCGCGGCCTGGTCAAGGTGTTCGGCGAGAAGGTGGTGCTGGGCGGCGTCGACCTCGACATCGCCGAGGGCGAGTCGATGCTGGTCATCGGCGGCTCGGGCAGCGGCAAGTCGGTGCTGCTGAAATGCATCCTCGGCCTGCTGCACCCCGACGCCGGCTCGATCAAGGTCGACGGCGAGGAAGTGGTCGGCCTCTACGGCGAGGACCTCGACCGCGTGCGCCGCAAGTTCGGCATGCTGTTTCAGAACGCCGCCCTCTTCGACTCCCTGACGGTGTGGGAGAACGTCGCCTTCGGCCTGATCCAGGGCCAGGGCATGGACCGCGACGAGGCGCGGCACATCGCCGTCGACCGGCTCGGCGCCGTCGGCCTGGGCGAGGACGTCGCAACCCTCATGCCGGCCGAGCTTTCCGGCGGCATGCGCAAGCGCGTCGGCCTCGCCCGCGCCATCGCGACCAATCCCGAGATCATTTTCTTCGACGAGCCGACCACCGGCCTCGACCCGATCATGGGCGACGTCATCGACCGCCTCATCGTGAAGTGCGTGAAGGAACTGGGCGCCACCGCGCTGTCCATCACCCACGACATGGCCAGCGCCCGGCGCATCTCCGACCGCGTCGCCATGCTGTACAAGGGCAAGATCATCTGGGTCGGCGCCACCAAAGAAATCGACCGCTCCGGCAACCCCTACGTCGACCAGTTCATCCACGGCCACGCCGAAGGGCCGATTCAGATGCAGGTGCGCGACTTTTGAGGGGATCCCGACGCTGCGGTAAGCGCCGCGAAGGATAGCCATGGCCAAGCCCCGCTCGCAGTACGTCTGCCAGGAGTGCGGCGCCGTCGCGGCCAAGTGGGCCGGGCGCTGCGAGGCCTGCGGCGCGTGGAACGCCCTGGTCGAGGAGAGCGTCGGCGGTACGCCCGGGGGTCTCTCCGGCGGCGGGCTCTCGGGCCGCGGCCGCGCCGCCTCGAAGATCCACTTCGTCGACCTGGAAAGCGAGAGCCAGCCGCGCCCGCGCCTGGTCTGCGGCCTGGGCGAGTTCGACCGGGTGACCGGCGGCGGCCTGGTGCCCGGCTCGGCCGTGCTGGTGGCCGGCGACCCGGGCATCGGCAAGTCGACCCTGCTGCTGCAGGTCGCCGCCCGGGTGGCGCCCCACCTGGAAAGCAGGGGCGCCAAGGGCGAGTCTTCCTGCGCCTACATCTCCGGCGAGGAATCCATCGACCAGGTGCGCCTGCGCGCCCGCCGCATGGGCCTGGAGAAGGCGCCGGTGCAGCTCGCCTCGGCCACCTCGGTGCGCGACATGGTGGCGAGCCTGGACCACCCCAACGGTCCCTACGTGGTGATCGTCGATTCGGTGCAGACCCTCTACATCGACAGCCTGGAATCGGCCCCCGGCACCGTCTCCCAGGTGCGCGCCGCCGCCCAGGAGCTCATCCGCCTCGCCAAGAAGCGCGGCTTCTGCCTGCTGCTGGTCGGCCACGTCACCAAGGAGGGCCTCATCGCCGGCCCCAAGGTGCTGGAGCACATGGTCGACACGGTGCTGACCTTCGAGGGCGACCGCGGCCACCAGTTCCGCATCCTGCGCGCGGTGAAGAACCGCTTCGGGCCGACCGACGAGATCGGCGTCTTCGAGATGACCGACGAGGGCCTGGAGGAGGTCGCCAACCCCTCCGCCCTGTTCCTGGCCGAGCGCCGCGGCAACGTGGCGGGCGCCGCCGTCTTCGCCGGGCTGGAGGGCACCCGTCCCCTTCTGGTTGAAATTCAGGCCCTGGTTTCCGCCTCGCCGCTGGCGACTCCGCGGCGCGCCGTGGTCGGCTGGGATTCCGGCCGCCTGGCCATGGTGCTGGCCGTGCTGGAGGCCAGATGCGGGCTGGCTTTGGCCGGCCAAGAGGTATATTTGAACGTGGCCGGCGGCCTCAGGATCGGAGAGCCGGCGGCGGACCTGGCCGTCGCGGCGGCCCTTGTATCGGCGGCATCGGGACAGGAAGTGCCGGAACAGACGGTGATTTTCGGCGAGATCGGTCTCTCGGGCGAGATTCGCGCGGTCAGCCAGGTGGACCTGCGCCTGAAGGAGGCCGCCAAGCTCGGCTTCACGCGCGCCTGGATCGCCCCGCGCCGCAGCCAGAAGAAGGGCGGCAGGAAAGCGGGGGGGAGCCCCGCCGGCGCCAGCGGCCTGACGGTCGAGGAAATCCCCCACCTGCAGGATCTGGTCGCCCGCCTTGCCGCGCCGGGGGAAGCGCCGCCCCAACAAGGCGGGGGCCGCAGCGGCCGCCGGCAGGCCTACTAGGACTACGTTAGAGAGCGTTGATGGACAGCTTGCCGATCAATCTGGCGGACCTCATCGTCATCATCGTCCTGGTGGTGTCGGGCATCTTCGCCTTCGTGCGCGGTTTCGTGCACGAGGTGCTGGCAGTCGGCTCCTGGGTCGGCGCCGCCTTCGTCACGCTTTATGCCTATCCCCATGTGCAGCCGCTGGTGCTCGGCGTCATCACCGTGGAGTTCATCGCCAGCCTCCTGACCGGCGTCGGCCTCTTCCTGGTGACCCTGGTACTGTTCTCGGTGCTGACGCGCATCCTGTCGAACCGCATCCAACAGAGCAGCCTGGGCGCTCTCGACCGCTCGCTGGGGCTGCTCTTCGGTTTCCTGCGCGGCGCCGTCATCGTGGTGCTGGCCTGGCTGGCGCTGGGCTACATGGTGACCGAGGAAGACCGACCGAATTGGATTCAGGAAGCGCGCACCCGTCCCCTGGTTGAGCAAGGCGCCGGCCTGCTGCTCACCCTGGTGCCGCCGGAGCTGCTGGAGCGCGGCGACCAGGCCGCCGAGGACGCCCGGCGCCGGGCCGAGGAGGTCCGCCGCGCCGAACAGACCTATCAGCAGCTCGTCTCGCCGCTGCGAAAAGGCGATGCAGAGCAAGAGCAGCCCGCGTATAACGAGGGCATGCGCGACGAGATCGAGAAGGCCATCGAGGACCTGATGTCGGACGAAACCGCGCCGGGAGGAACCGCGCAGTGATCACCACCAATCCCTTCGCGCCTCCCCTCAACGGCTCTGGCGACAGAGTCGGGGACGACGACAAGTTCCACGAGGAATGCGGCGTCTTCGGCATCTTCGGCCAGTCCGACGCCGCCGCGCTGGCCGCCCTCGGCCTGCACGCCCTGCAGCACCGCGGCCAGGAA
>DAIQBR010000028.1:3639-9680 GCA_036781105.1 Kiloniellaceae bacterium | reverse complement strand
CCTTCGACGGCCACCACTTCAACGCCCACCGCGACCTCGGCCACGTCGGCGACATCTTCTCCTCCGAAGACGTCATGAAGCGCCTCGCCGGTCACGCCGCCATCGGCCACAACCGCTATTCGACCACCGGCGAGACGGCGCTGCGCAACGTGCAGCCGCTGTTCGCCGACCTCTCCTGCGGCGGCTTTGCCCTCGCCCATAACGGCAATCTCACCAACGCGCGCCACCTGCGCCGCCTGCTGGTGAACCAGGGCGCGATCTTCCAGTCGACCACCGACACCGAGACGATCCTCCACCTCATCGCCACCTCCGAAGCCGCCAGCCTGATCGACCGCATCATCTTCGCGCTGCGCCAGATCGAGGGTGCCTACTCGCTGGTCGCGCTGTCGGATTCCTGTGTCATCGCGGTGCGCGATCCGCTCGGCGTGCGCCCACTCGTTCTCGGCAAGCTGGGCAACTCCCACGTAGTGGCCTCGGAGACCTGCGCACTCGACATCATCGGTGCCGAGTTTGTGCGCGACATCGAGGCGGGCGAGATGGTGGTGCTCGACGAGTCGGGCGTGCATTCGCTGCGCCCCTTCCCGCCGGCGCCGCGGCGCCCCTGCATCTTCGAATACATCTACTTCGCGCGGCCCGATTCCCTCATGGAGGGCATCTCCATCTACCAGACCCGCAAGGACATCGGCGCGGTGCTGGCCGAGGAGAGCGGCGTGTCTGCCGACGTGGTGATCCCGGTGCCGGATTCCGGCGTGCCCGGGGCCATCGGCTACTCGGAGCATTCCGGCATCCCCTTCGAGCTCGGCATCATCCGCAACCACTATGTCGGGCGCACCTTCATCGAACCGGGACAGCAGATCCGCAACCTCGGCGTCAAGCTGAAGCACAACGCCAACCGCCGCTCCATCGAGGGTAAGCGCGTCATCCTGGTCGACGATTCCATCGTCCGCGGCACCACCTCCATCAAGATCGTCGAGATGGTGCGCGCCGCCGGCGCGAAGGAGGTGCATATGCGCATCGCCGCGCCGCCCACCACGCATTCCTGCTTCTACGGCATCGACACGCCGCAGCGCGACGAACTTCTGGCCTCGCGCATGGATGTTGAAGGCATGTCCCGTCACATCGGCGTCGACAGCCTCGCCTTCATCTCCATCGACGGCCTCTACCGTGCAATGGGCCAGCCGGGACGCGTCGCCGAGGCGCCGAAGTATTGCGATGCCTGCTTCACCGGCGACTATCCGATCCGGCTGACCGACTTCGCCGGCCGCGACCAGCCGGCGCAGCTCTCGCTGCTCGCCGAACGCGCCTAGGAACGTAACGCTTCTCCAATGTTCGCCCGCCTGTTCTACAGCATCGGCGCCGTCTCCGGCGGGGCGGTGTTCTCGCAGTTTCCGGAGTACTACGCACAATATGTGCAGCGCCTCGGCGGTCGCATCGACCAGGCGCGCCAGCGCGCCGCGGAGATCCGCGAGGACGCCGCCGAGAAGGGCCTCTCCGTCGAAGCCTACGTGGAAACCTTCCTGGAGAGCCGGCCGCACAGCCTGGAAGGCGCGCGCATGGAAGAGAGTATCTTCCAGCTCGACCGCATGGAGGCGGCCTACCAGGCGCTGCGCGAGGCGGCCGTCATCCAGCGCCCGCTGGTCTTTGCCGAGCATCTGAACAGCGGCCTCATCGAGGCCACCCTGGGCGACTTCAATCCCGCCCTGCCGCTGACGCCGGAGGGCTTCATCTATGCCGGCGCCGGCGCCCTGCTCGGCCTGATTTTGTGCTTCGGCTCGCGCCGCGTGGTGCGGCGCCGGCGCCGTCGCAAGGGAATGGAAGTCTGATGACCGGAAAACTGGAGGGCCGCATCGCCGTGGTGACGGGGGCCTCGCGCGGCATCGGCGCCGCCGTCGCCTTGCGCTTCGCTGAAGAAGGCGCCCAGCTGATACTCATCGCGCGCACTGTCGGCGCGCTGGAAGAACTGGACGACGCGATCCGCGCCGCCGGCGGCAAGCAGCCGGTCCTGGTGCCGCACGACCTGTGCGACTTCGACGGCCTCGACCGCCTCGGCGCCTCGCTGCACGAACGCTACGGCAAGCTGGACATCCTGGTCGGCAACGCCGGCATCCTGGGACCGCTGACCCCCGTCGGCCACATCCCGCCGGACATCTGGCAGGAGGTGATGGACGTGAACGTCACCGCCAACTACCGCCTGATCCGCAGCCTGGATCCGCTGCTGCGGCGTTCCGATGCCGGCCGCGCCATCTTCGTCACCTCGGGTGCCTCCAGCGGGCGCAATGCCTACTGGGGACCCTACGCCGTCTCCAAGGCGGCGCTGGAAGCGCTGGTGCTGAGCTACGCCGCGGAGATCACCAAGACCAAGGTGCGCGCCAACCTGATCTCGCCCGGCCCGATCCGCACCGCCATGCGCGCCGCCGCCTTCCCCGGCGAAAACCCGGAGACGCTGCGCAAGCCGGAGGAGATCGTCGACCTCTTCGTCGACCTCGCCGCCCCCGCCTGCACCAGGAACGGCGAGATCGTCGAGGCGCGGTAGATGGCGGCACTGCGCGGGCCGGCAACATCCGGTGTTGGCGTCCTTGAATTTTTTCCCCATGACGGCTGAAACCCAGACCCAGGGACTCTGGATCGGACCTTCCGTGGAAGAGGTTCTGGCCGGCGCCGACCTCTCGGCCTTCCGTGCCCGCCTTACGGATCCGGGCGCCTTGCTGCTCTTTGACTATTGGTCACGAGCGCTGGGAGAGCACGGCCTCGCCATGAAATCGCACTTCGACGCCACGCAGATCCCTGCGGCTCTGTCCAACATCTACATGGAGGAGTATGACGTCGAGCGGGAGCAGAGCCGCATGCGCCTGATGGGCGAAACCCTGAAGTCGCAGTGGGCCGACAGCGTGGTCGGACTCTGCACCGACGACTACGTCAGCGGGTCGGCCAACGAACTTTGGAAACGCTCGGACAGGGTCGTCTACTTCGACCGCTGCGCGGCGATCCTCACCTATAACCTCGAATACATCGACCGGCCCCACTGCACACTGATCGACCTGGCATTGCCGATGGACGACGAGGACGGCAACAAATTCAGCATCGGCTACGCCTGGGAGAGAAGGTAACCCCGGCGCCAGTCGCGCCGCTGCGCGCTGCTCCTGCGCCAGTTCGACCCTTCAGATAGCGGGCGATGACGCCCATGGCGGTGAGTTCAACGCCCGCGGCGGCCTCGGCTTCCGCGTTGCAATTGGCGTTGGCCGTAGAGTTGTTGGCCAGCGGGTGGCCTTTCAGGCCCTCGTCGCTTGCTGCCAGCCGCGCGACGCAGCGAAGCTAGTGCGTGTCTGCCTCGCGTGCCGACGTGGGCTCCGCCCCGGCCACACCGGCGGCGAGACCCGTCGGGTAGTCCACCTGAGCCGCGCCTTGAGGTCGGCCTTCAATAGGTCGCGGAACTTCGGGTCCCTGTAGAACTCGGTCGCGACGAAACTATTGGGAGCGAAGTTGGGGTCGAGGGTGAAGAGGTCCTGGACAGAGCGGCGCAGCAGCGCGGCATCGTCCAAGTGCTGGGCAGCCGCGGCCCGGTATGCGGCGGCGCGCCGCGTCAGACGCGAAAACTCGTCAACCACCTGGCAGCAAGCGCGATACTGCCCGAGCACGTAGTGGGCTACGGCTTCCAGTTCGCGGCAGTATTCAGGTAGAAAGGGATCGAGAGTCTTAGCCCGGGTCTGGAATTCCAGCGCTCGCCGGCCGTCACCCAGAAAGTTGTAGAGCTCACCCATGCGGCCGACGATGAAGGCGTGGTTGGGATTGAGCTCGAGGGCGCGCGTGAAGTGGTGCTCCGCCCTTGCAAAATCCCTCTGGTAGAGCGATAGCGATCCGACAATTCGATGCGCCTCGGCATCAGTCTCGTCGAGCTCCACGGCGAGCCGGCCGGACTTGCAAAGCTCATCCCAGACGTCGTTGCCGTCCCACTCGGCAAGGGTGGCCATCGCACAGGCCCGCCAAGCATGAGCGCGGCCGTACTTGGGATCCTTCTCCAATGCCCTGTCGAACCACTGTAGCGCCTGCTGAGCGTTCTCGCGCGTCACGCCACCGACGCGGTGGAGCTCGAGCCCGCGCAGACAGCAGTCGTAGGCCTCCAGGGCCGCCGGGCGCTTGCGCTGCGCGGAGGCATCGACCTGCCGTTCGATGCGCCCGAAAACGGCAGCAACGATCTTCGCCACCAGGTCGTCCTGCACGTCAAAGAGTTCCGCATAGATGCAGTCGTTCCTTTCAGACCAGATCTGCTCGCCTGACTCGGTGTCCAGCAGGTGAGAGGTGATACGGATTCGCTCGCCCAGCTTGCGGATGCCGCCTTCGAGGCAGAAGCGGGCACCCAGGTTGCGCCCGATCTGCCGGCCGTTCTCGTTGACTCCCTTCAGGCAGAAGCTGGCATTGCGCGAGATCACGAAAAGATCAGAGAAGCGCGAAAGTTCCGTTATCAGATCATCGGTGAACCCGTCGGCGAAATATTCCTGCTCCGGATCGCCGCTCATATTCTTGAAGGGGACCACGACGACCGAGTTCGGCCGCACCCCCTGCGCGACGGCGGGAGCCAGAGCCTCTCCCGCCCCCATTGCCGACGCACAGCTGTGCGCACCGAGTTCGCCGATCACTGCATAGATCTCGACAGGTTCGGAGATGTTCTTGAGCTGGTGGCTCCCCTTTGGATCAAAAGTCAACTGCGCGGAGCGCTTGACCTGATCGAAAACTACCTTGGAAAGGAAAACGGCGCCTGCGTTTGCCAAACCTTCGATGCGGCAAGCGACATTTACCCCGTCGCCCAACAGGTCAGCGCCGTCAACAACTACGTCTGCGAGGTGGATGCCGATGCGCAGTTGCAGGCCCACGGTCGCCCGCGCCTCGCGGGCAGAGAGAGCGCGTTGCAGCTCATAGCTGGCGCGCACCGCAGATACCGGGCTCTGGAACTCGGCGAGCAGGCCATCGCCGGCGCGGCTGAAGACGCGCCCGCTACGCCTAGCGATGCAATCCTCGGCAAGGCTGCGTAGCGCCTCGAGACGCCGGATGGTGTCCGCCTCGTCGTCGAACATGCGCGCCGAGTAGCCGACTACATCGGCGGCCACGATCGTTGCGAGCCGTCTCTCCATGGGCCTCTCCTCCACCACAAGTCTAGGGGGTGGAAGGGAGAGGGTCCATCGGCATTCGCGAGTCTACTCAGGATGAGCCGACGCAGGGGTGCTGAAGCGGCGCAAGCGCTGGCTTCTCACCTCCACCCGCGGCGCGCGGCGCAGGTGGCACGCAAGTGCCAGTTACGCCGCTGCGCGCTGCTCGCGCGCCAGTTCACCCTTCAGGTAGCGGGCAATGGCGTCCATGCCGGTGAGCGGCACCGCCGCAGCGGCCTCGGCCCCGGCATTGTAGTTGGTGTTGGTGTTCACGTCGTAGACCAGCGGATGGCCGTCTTCTCCGACAGCGAATTCGATGCCGGCGATCTCGATACCCGAGAGGCGCAGAAAACGCTCGAGGCGTGCCTTCAGCCCTGCGTCGATGTCTTCAACCACCTTCAAAGCCGGCCGCGTCGCGTCCGGCACGGCGCAGACGTCGGCGGGGCAGAGCTCGATGCCGTTGCTGGTATCGACCTCGACGGCATAGAGGAAACGCCCGCCGACGAACTCCGCCCGGGTGATGATCGGCTCACGCGTGACCACGTAGTCCTGCAGCAGGTGGACCCCGTCCAGCGGTGCCTCGTAGTCGAACGAGCCGAGATAGGCGGCGAGGTCGTCGAAATTCTCCATGAGCTGCACGCCCAGGCCCTTGCCGCCCCTGTTCGGCTTCAGCAGGAAACGCCCCTTGCCGACAACCGCCAGCGTGCGCGGCGTCGCCACGCCGGCGCGGGCCAGGGCCGCATACTGCCGCACCTTGCTGATCTCCAGATCCAGCGCGGCGGGTCCGTTCACCACCCGGCGGCCGTACTGGATCAGCCAGGCCAGCGTGACCGAGGTCAGCTCCGCCGAGTAGCGGTGACCGCGGGTGTGCGAGGAGGCGCTCATTCGGTTGTAGAAGAC
>DAIQBR010000028.1:2008-3629 GCA_036781105.1 Kiloniellaceae bacterium | reverse complement strand
TTCCGGCGGCGGCACCGAGAGGTCGATGGCGCGCTCGACGAGGAACCAGTCCGCCCAGGGGGCGCCGCTGCGGCCCAGCGCCGCGGCCAGCGGCGGCAGCCAGTCGGGATTCTCGTGCAGGACGTGAATGCGTGGTTGATGGTTCTGGGGGATGCGGGACATGAGCGGACGCCTTCCTCGTTGCGGTCCGGCTTGGCGCCGGTTCTGTGGAATTCACCCGTTGAAATGGCTATTTCGACATAAAATACAATAATAAATGATAGAATGAAAAGATATTACACTTTTATAATGTTGAAATAAGCTGCCAAACGGCCTTACGAGGCGTCTCCACCTGCCGCTCAGGTCGTCATAGCCTCGGAGAGGAAGCCGGAGACGACCCGGTTGAAGGTCTCCGGCAGTTCGAAATAGGTCGAGTGGCCGACGCCGGGGATGACCTCCAGCCGCGCGCCGGGGATGCTCTGCGCCACCTCCTCCATGATTTCGGGCGGAAACAGCACGTCCTCGGGGCTGGTGAGCACCAGGGTCGGCACCGCGTAGCCCTTCAGCTCGTCCAGCGTCACCGACTTCGCCGACGTGAGGCGGTTGAAGCTGCGCGGGAAGTTGGAGTTGAGGCCGGAGATCTGCCGCGCGAGATAGGCGCCCGCGGGATTGCCGGCGACGAAGCTCTTGCCGATCTGTCCCGTGCCCGGCGGGATGGCGCCGGAGGCGATGTGCTGGATCGCCGCGGTTGCCTTCGGCGTGTCGAGGCCGCCGGGTGTGTTGGCCAGCACCAGCGCGGCGACGCGCTCGGGCCGGGTCACCGCCAGCTTCAGGCCGCCCCAGCCGCCCATGGACTGACAGACTAGCGCGGCGCGCCCGATCTTCTCGGCATCCAGGATCGCGGCGATGTCGCGCGGGAAGTACGCGGCCTCGAAATGCTTGTCGTCACAGCGCGAGCGCCCGAAGCCGCGGTGATCGAAGACAATGACCTTGTAACGCTGCGCGAAGACCGGCACCTGCTGCCACCAGCTCGCGCAGTTGCCGCCGCGCCCATGGGCGAAGACCACGGCGGGTCCCTCTCCGTGGACCTCGTGGTAGAGGCTGGCGCCCTCGTTCTGGACGGTGGCCATGGTCCTTTACTTCGCTTTCTTCTTTGCCGCCTTCTTCGCCTTCAGCTTCGACGGCTTTTTCGTCTTCTTCCCCGCGTAGGGGTTGTCGCCCTTGCGGAAGTTGATGCGGATCGGCGTGCCCGGCAGCTTGAAGGAGTCGCGCAGGCTGTTTTCCAGGTAGCGCAGGTAGGAGGTCGGCAGGTTGTCCGGCTTGGAGCAGAAGATCGCGAAGGTCGGCGGCCGGGTCTTGGCCTGGGTCATGTACTTCAGACGCACGCGCCGGCCGTTCACCGCCGGCGGCGGATGCGACGAGGTCACCGCATCCAGCCAGCGGTTAAGGTCCGCGGTGCCGATGCGGGTCTTCCACACCTCGTAAACCTGGAACACCGCCTTCATCAGCGCTTCGATGTTGTGGCCCTGCAGCGCCGAGAGGGTCACCACCGGCAGCCCGCGCGTCTGCGGCAGGGAGCGCAGCAGGCGGTCGTGGATCGCCGCCAGCCTGGCCTCGCGGTCGCGGCAGGCATCCCACTTGT
>DAIQBR010000028.1:0-1977 GCA_036781105.1 Kiloniellaceae bacterium | reverse complement strand
CCGCGCGCGCCGCCACCACCATGCGGGCGATGGTGAGGTCCTGCTTGTCCAGGCCCTCCTCCACGTCGAGCAGCAGCACCACGACGTGGGCAAAGCGGATCGAGCGCAGGGTGTCCTGGGTCGAGAGCTGCTCCAGCTTCTCGGTCACCCGCGCCTTGCGGCGCAGCCCGGCGGTGTCGACCAGGCGCAGGGCACGGCCCTGCCAGGTCCAGTCGACGGAAATGGAATCCCGCGTGATGCCCGCCTCCGGGCCGGTCAGCAGGCGGTCCTCGCCGATCAGCTTGTTCACCAGGGTCGACTTGCCGACGTTGGGGCGGCCGACGATGGCGAGCTGCACCACGCGCTCCTCCTCCTCGGCCTCCTCGTCCTCCTCTTCGACGTCGACCTCGGTCGCCGGCTCGACGAGCCCGCCCGCCGGCACCGCTTTCTCCCGGGCCACCTCGGCGATGGCGTCGTAGAGGTCGCTCATGCCCAGGCCGTGCTCGGCGGAGACCGGGATCGCCTGCCCGAGGCCCAGCGCGTAGGCCTCGCCGAGCCCGGCTTCGGCCTCGCGGCCCTCGCACTTGTTGGCAACCAGGGCGACCGCCTTGCCGCTGCGCCGGAGCCAGCGCGCGAAATGCTCGTCCAGCGCGGTGATGCCGGCGCGGGCGTCGAACACCAGCAGGGCAAGGTCCGCCTCCTCCAGCGCCTTCTCGGTCTGCTGGCGCATGCGCCCTTCCAGGCTGGCGTCGAAGCGCTCCTCCAGGCCGGCGGTGTCGACGACCCGGAATTCCAGCCCGAAGAGGTTGGCCTCGCCGGAGCGGCGGTCGCGCGTCACCCCCGGCTTGTCATCGACCAGCGCGACGCGCTGGCCGACCAGCCGGTTGAACAGGGTCGACTTGCCCACGTTGGGGCGGCCGATGATGACGACGGTGATGGTCATGGGAGAGGCTTCAGAGCGTTCCTAGGTTAGATTGAAGCAATTCTGTTTCCGTGCGGAGCGGCGATCCGTCAGGAGGCAGGCGCAGCGCGATGTGGTGCATCGGGCAAGCCTGCCGACGCAGCGGGCGCCCGCCGCACGGAAACCCGAAGGGCCGGGCGGCTTTGCGCCAATGCCGGCGGGCTTCGGCTTGGCCATAGCGCCACTATGGCCGGCGCCAAACCCCTTGGTCTTGCCACAAATCCACTCCGGCAGAATGGTTCAATCTAACCTAGGAACGCTCTAAGGCCTGCGGCCAGCCGCCGCAAGCCCGCCGGATGAATGAGCGCGCCTGAGGGTCAGCGCATCGCGACCAGTTCGCCGCCGTTGGTCACCAGGTAGAGGCTGTTGTTGGCCACCACCGGGGCCACCGCGGCGCCGTCGCCCAGCGAAATGACGCCCAGCGGCTTGCCGTCGTAGGGCGAGACCGAGATGACCTCGCCGTGGGAACCGGCCAGGATCAGGCGGTCGCCCGCCAGTACCGGGCCGCGCCAGCGGATCAGCTCTTCCTGCTCGTCGGGGTCGGCGAAGCGCGGCAAGGGCGTCACCCACCTGATGCGGCCGTCGGCGCGCTGCAGGCAGACCACCTGACCGTCGTTGGTCACCAGGTAGATGAAGTCGCCCGCCGCCCAGGGCATGTTCACGCCGCCGATGTCGGCCTGCCAGGCGCGCACGCCCTGGCGCAGGTCGACCGCCAGCATGCGCCCGGCATGGCTGACGGCGATCACCAAGTCGCGGTCGATGACCGGCAGGCCGCGCACCTGGGCGATATCGGCCAGGGGATCGAGGCGCCGGGTGGCCGAGAGGTTTTCGCTCCACACCTGGCGGCCGTCCTCGGTCAGCAGCGCCAGCACCTCGCCGGAGGAGTAGGGCACGATCACGGTGTTGCGCGCCACCGCCGGGCTCGCCGAACCGAGCAGGCCGGCGGTTTCCTGCACGCCGACGTGGTTCCACAGGCGCTCGCCGGTCTCCGTGTTCAGCACCAGCAGCTGGTTGTCCAGGGTGACCACGAAGACGCG
>DAIQBR010000027.1:12279-18196 GCA_036781105.1 Kiloniellaceae bacterium | reverse complement strand
CGGCAGGAAGCCGAGCTCCAGGCCGGTGAGGCTGAACTCGTCGGACAGCTCCGGCGCCGTCTTCTGCATTTCGTCGGCGACGCGCATCAGGGTGGCGTCCAGGCTGAGGCCCGCCTCGGCGCAGATCACCATGAGGTCGAGGGCGTCCGGCAGGCACTTGCGGATCGCCTCGCGGCGCTTCTGCGCGGCGTTGTACACCATCAGGTCGGGCAGGTAGGCGCCGAACAGGGTGGCCGCCAGGGCCGTGGCCGCCTTCCAGGTCGGCGGCATGGGGTAGGCGTTGAGGCCGTAGAGCATGATGAGGGCGACCCCGCCGAACAGGAAGGGCAGGGCGAACTTGGCGAAGAAGAAGCGGACGATCGCGTCCTTGCTGCGCCAGCCGGCGCGGGTCAGCTTCAGCGACACCTTGTTGGCCTGGGCGCTGCGCAGCAGCTTCAGGGTCTCGACCACGTTGCGCATCACCGTCATGCTCGGCTGATGGGCTTCGCGCTTGCGCGGGCCCATCATGGTCGAGCGCATGTCCCGGCGCTGCTCGGCGATCAGGCGCGCGCGCTGACCGGCGACGTCGCGGTGCAGGAAGGAAAACCATACCGCCAGCGCGCTGACCAGGACCGACAGCGAGGACATGAGGACCAGCAGGTCCTCCACGGACATGCCGGCGGGGATGAGATCGGCCAGCGTCATATCTCGAACTTCACCATCTTGTACATGACGGCGATGCCGATCGCGAAGCTGCAGAACCCGATGAACACCAGGAACATGCCGCGCGGATCGATCCACAGGTCATCCAGATAGCCCGGGTTCACCAGGAAAATCAGCAGCGCCATGATGAAGGGCAGGGAGCCGATGATGTAGGCGCTCGCCTTGGCCTCCGACGACAGCGCCTTGATCTTCAACTTCAGCTGCCGGCGCCGGCGCAGCACGTCGGAGAGGTTGGCCAGCGTTTCGGCCAGGTTGCCGCCGGTCTCCGACTGGATCGAGAGGGCGACGGTGAAGAAGTTGAACTCCTGGATATTGATGCGGCGCGAGGTATCCCAGAGTGCCTCATCCAGCTTGGCGCCGAGGCGCACCGAGTCGGTGATGCGGCGCAGTTCGGTGCCGACCGGGTCGGCGATTTCCTGGCCCGCGGTGCGGATGGATTCCGTGATCGGCAGGCCCGAGCGCAGGCCGCGCACCATCAGGTCGATGGCCTCGGGAAAGTGGGCGATGAACTTGTTGCGCCGCCGGGCCACCATGAAGCCGACCACCGCGTGCGGAAACATGATCGCCGTGAACAGGCCGATCAGGACCGCGACCAGCAGGGGCACAAGGTCAAGATAATAGAGCAGGCCGAAGAAAAAGAAGCCGACGGTCAGGCAGACCATAAGATACTTGCCGAGAGAGACGCGCAGTCCGGCGCTGGCCAGGCGCAGGCGCAGCAGTTCCGGGCGCGGCACCAGGGTGTGGACCAGACCGTCGAGCAGGGCATTGCCGCTGTCGCCGTCGTCTCGCCGGATGGAAACCATCTGCTGCTGCGTCAGGATCGGCGCATTACTGTGCTTGATGCGGTCGATGCGCCGCCGGGTCTGCTTCTCCGCAGCGTTGCCCCCGAAAAACAGCAGGAAGAGGGTCAGCATGCCCAGCACAGGCAGCGCGATGAGAAGCCACTCTATGGGAACCGCGCCGAGTTGAAAGGGAAGCTCCACCTTCATCCCATGGCCTCGAGCAGCGGCTTGTCCAGGCTGAAGTAGGCGGCTTTCGGAGCGAAGTGGGGGCGCAGGCCCGAGGACTTGAAGCTGCCCAACAGCAGGCCGTCCTTGCCCTCGCCCTGGAACTCGTAGTTGAAGAGGTTCTGGGTCGTGATGATCTCGCCTTCCATACCGACGATCTCTTCGATATGGGTAACGCGGCGCATGCCGTCGCGCATGCGCGAGACCTGGACGATCATATCGATGGCCGAGGCGATCTGGGTACGCACGGCCTTGGCCGGCAGATTGATGCCGGCAAGGCCGATCATGTTCTCCAGGCGGGTCAGGGCCTCGCGCGGACGGTTGGCGTGCAGGGTGCCCAGCGAGCCGTCGTGGCCGGTGTTCATGGCCTGCAGCATGTCGACCGCCTCGGCGCCGCGCACCTCGCCAAGAATGATACGGTCGGGGCGCATACGCAGAGCGTTCTTCACCAGGTCACGCATGGTGATCTCGCCGCTGCCTTCCAGGTTCGGCGGGCGGGTTTCCAGGCGCACCACGTGCGGCTGCTGCAGCTGAAGCTCGGCGGCGTCCTCGATGGTGACAATGCGCTCGCCCGGATCGATCAGCTGCGACATGGCGTTCAGCAGGGTCGTCTTACCCGAGCCGGTACCGCCGGAAATCAGGATGTTCAGCCGGCTGCGCGCGGCGATCTTCATCACCGTCGCCATGGCCTGGGAGATGTTGTTCTGCCGCTGCATCACGTCCAGGGTGATGCCCTTCTTGGAGAACTTACGAATGGAGATCGACGGGCCGTCGATGGCCAGCGGCGGAATGATGATGTTGACGCGGCTGCCGTCCATCAGGCGGGCATCGACTAGCGGTGTGGTCTCGTCGACGCGGCGGCCGATCTGCGAGACGATGCGGCGGGCGATGTTCAGCACATGCTCGTCGTTCTGGAAGGTGACGTCGGTCAGTTCCAGCTTGCCGCGGCGCTCGACATAGACCTGGCGCGGGCCGTTGACCATGATGTCGGTCACCGCCTCGTCGGCCAGCAGCGGCTCCAGCGGACCCAGACCCAGCATGTCGTCGAGCATGATGTCGACGATGGACTGCTGTTCCGGCCCGTTGAGATTCAGTTTCTCATCGAGCACGATCTCGCGCACGATCTCGCCGATCTGGCGGGTCAGGTCGTCGCGCGGCAGCTGCGAGGCGGCGGAGACGTCGAGACGCTCCATCACCAGCGGGTGGACCTTGTTCTTGGCAGCTGCCACCACCGGCGAGTGGGAGGTCGCCTTGCCCTTCGGATGACCTTCCGGCGGCGTGACTGCGCCGGGCTTGGCCTCGGGCATCGCGGCAGCCTCGGCGCCGGCGAAGAGCTCCTGGCGCTCGTCCGGCTGCATGGCACTGCACTGCAGCAGCCAGTCGATCAGGCTGGAGACCAGCTTGCGGCGCTGCAGCAGGCCGAGTTTGGTGCCGCTGCGCTCGACCTCGTGGGTCAGCAGGGTGCCGATTCTGAGCGCGAGTTCGGGACGCGGAATTGAGCCGAGGTCGTCGTCGCCGAACAGCGCGAGTACCTTGGGCTGCAGCTGGCGGCGGTAGGCGTCGAGGCTCTCGTCGGAGATACCCTGTTCGCTGGCGGCCGCCGGGCGCGTGTCTTTGACCACCCCCGTCACGCCGGTCAGCCCCCGGAGAAGAGGCCGAAGAGGCCCGACTTCTTGCCGGCCTTGGCCTTGGGTTTCGCCTTGCCCTTGGCCTTACCCTTCGCCTTGCCCTTTGCCTTGGGATCTTCCGACTTCTTTTCCGGCAGCGGGATTTCGCCGGCCATCTTGCGCAGCGCCTTCACGACCTTGGCGCGGGCGTGGGTCTGGGCCAGCGGCTTGCCGCTGTTGGCGGCCTCGTTGAACACCTTGGGCTCGTCCGGCAGCATGAGGTCGACCTTGTGCTCCAGCGCCTTCTGGAAGTCCTTCAGCTGCATGGCCTGCTTGGGGCTCGCCGCGCGGTTGGCGACGACGCGTACCGGCGTCTCCGGCGCCACTTCCTGGATACCGCGCAGCAGGCGCAGCGAGTCGCGCAGGCCGGACAGGCTGAGCTCGGTGACCAGGAGGATTTCCGTCGCCGCCTCAAAGACGCGGCGGCGCACCGAATAGGAGCTGCGCGGCACGTCGACGACGATGGCGTCGTTGGTGCGGCCCAGCGCTTCGAACAGCGCGTCGACCGCGTTCGGATTGAATTGGGTATCGGCGCTGAGGTTCTCCTCGGTCGCCATGATCGACAGGTTGTCGGTCAGCTTCGCAGTGGCGCTGGCGATGAACAGGCCGTCGACGCGCGCCGGGTTCTCCAGTGCCTCGCGCAGGCCGCGGGTCGGCTCCAGGTCGAGCGACAGCGCGATGGTGCCGAACTCCAGATCGAGGTCGATCAGGGCCGTCTTGTAGCGACGCTCCTCGGCCAGGATCCACGCCAGGTTGACCGCCAGGGTGCTGGCGCCGACGCCGCCGCGCGAGCCGATGACGGCAATGCGCGCCTTTTCCTCCGGCGCGCTCTCCACCACGTGGGACTGCTGAGATTCCTCGGTGCGGGCCAGGGCGGAGGCCAGGGCCTTCTCGGTCACCGGCTTCACCAGGTAGTCGCAGGCGCCGGAATCGACGATTTCGCGATAGACCGCAATGTCGTTGACCGAGCCGATGCCGATGATCTTGGTGTCTTCGGGAATGGCGGCGTGGAGTGACAGCATCGCGGTTTGCGGCGACGCCGCCTCGGAAACGTCGACGATGAGCACGTAAGGAGCCGCCGTGCCGCCGAGATACTCGATGGCCTGGTTCGGCCCGCCGTCGCGCACCAGTGGCTCGGCGAAGTACTCCGCCAGCACCGCGGCCACGACGGAGTGAGTCTGATTGTCACCGACGAAGGCGACGCACTCTGCGGCTACGCTTTGTGCGGGGTTCTGGGCGACGATTCGGTCAGCGACGCTCATTGAGACTTGGTGTCCTCTTCTTCGAGCTTCTCGGTGTCGGCTTCGTCGAGACGGTAGCGCATGATCGAAAGGCTGGCGCGCTCGCCGTCGGCCGGATCGAGGGTACGGCCACGCTCCAGGTCGGCCGGATCCGCAATCATGACGCCCAGGTTATAGGTATTGGCACAACCAAAGCCGCTTTCGAAGACCGGCGGGTCCGGCTCCAGCGGCTGCCGTTGGTCGCAATCCGGCAGCACAGCCATCATGCGGCTGACCGTCAGGCCGATCTCATGGCCCGCCAGGCCGGCGACGCGTGCAACCGTGTTGTCGGCCAGCGCGCTTTCGTAGCCCCGCGAGGAGAGGTCGCCGCGGACGCTTTCCAGCCGCTGCAGGGTGAGGCGATCGAAGGTGGCGGTTCCGTTCTGGATGCCGGGAACGCTGAGGCGGATCAGGCTGCCCGGCGCCGGCTCGGCCTCGGCCAGCAGGCGGTCGATGGCCTGGCGCGCGGGGCGGTCGAGCAGGGCGGTTTCGGCGGCGAAGCTCACCCGCTGCTCGAAGACGATCACTTCCGCCTGGTTCTCCGGCGTCGCCGGAACCTGGCGCCACTTGCCGTGGTGGAAGACGACGTTCACCACGTCGGCGACGGCCTGGGCCTCAGGCGCGCGCTCGGGATCGCCGGCGCAGCCGGCAACGGCCAGCGACAGGCAGAAGAAAGCGGTCAGCTTCGTTCGCATGGTGCGCAGCATCGCGGGTGTCCTAGTCCAGAATGAAGCCGGTGTTGTTCGAGGCACCGCCGAGGTTCTCCGCCTGCGCCGGGTTTACCGGCACGGTGCGGGCCGGCGCATCCTTGGGCTTGGCCTCGGCCACTGGCGGCGCGCGGTAGGGGTCGAGCGGCGTGCGCAGCTGGTCGGCGTCGACCGGCTGTACGATGTAGGGCGTGACGATGATCACCAGTTCGGTCTCGTTGCGCTGGAAACGATCGCTCTGGAACAGCGCACCGAGGATCGGCAGGTCACCCAGGCCGGGGATCTGGTTGTGCTCCTGGCGCGTGTTGTCGAGGATCAGGCCGGCGATGGCGAAGCTCTGGCCCGAAGCAAGTTCCACGGTGGTCTCGGCGCGGCGGGTGGTCAGCGAGGGGACCGTCAGGCCGCCGGCGAGCACCTGCACGGCGCTGGACAACTGGCTGACCTCGGGGCGCACGCGCATGGAAATGCGGTTGCGGCCGATCAGGGTCGGCTGGAAGGCCAGGCTGACGCCGAATTCCTTGAACTCGATGGTGATGGTGTCTTCATCCTGCGAC
>DAIQBR010000027.1:10833-12235 GCA_036781105.1 Kiloniellaceae bacterium | reverse complement strand
CACCGGCGAGGAAGCTCGCCGTCTCGCCGGAAACCGCGGTGAGGTTCGGTTCGGCGAGGATGGTGATGAGTTCGTCCTCGGCCAGGGCGTCGATCAGGGCGTCGAGAGAAAAATCGCCAATATCGCCGCCGACCAGCGCCTGGTTGATGCCCGCCGTCGGCAGCAGAGACTGAGCCGCGAAGCGGAAGCCGCCGTCGGTGAAGGCGGCCCAGTTGAAGCCGAACTGATTGGTGACCTCGCGGGAGACCTCGGCGATGCGCACCCGCAGGTTCACCTGGTTCGAGGAGGTGACCGCAAGGCGATTGATGACCTCGCCGCCGTCGCCCATGAAACGCGCGGCCAGGCGGCGGGCATTCTCGGCCTCGGTCGCGGAGGCAACGGAGCCGGTCAGCACGATCGCGCCGTCGACGGAAGAGGCGACGATCTGGCCTTCCGGCAGCAGGCTGTTGATCGCCTCCTGCAGGCGGACCAGGCTGTGGCTCACGGTCACCGTGACGTTGGCGATCACGTTGTCGTTGGCGTCCAGGGCGAACAGCGTGGTGGTGCCGACCTTGCGGCCGTAGAGGTAGAGCAGGCGTTCGGACTTTGCGGTGACGTCGGCGATATCCGGATTGGCGATGAAGACCGACGACATCGAGCGGTCGAGGCGCAGCAACTGGCCCTCGTTGATCTCGATGGCAATCGGGTCGCCATTGGTCGGAACCGTGCGGCCCTGCAGCGCGGCCTCGGCCCCGCCGGCGGTAAGTGTTACCGCCAGCAGGACGACCGCGATCGCCCAAATCCTTGATATAACCCGCATAACCACACCCATTCTAGAAGCGGAGCTCCTGGACTTCATTACCACGGGTAATGTTAACAACCTTCTTATTGCCGCCGCTCTGGCCCGAGCGCAGGCCGACCAGCCGGCTCACCTCGGTGTCCCAGGTGTGGGTATTGCCGCGCTCGGGGTCGACCTCCTCGAGTTCTTGGCCCTCTGCGGCGTCGCGCTGGCTGGTCAGGCGCTCGAGCTCTTCCTCATCCTTGGCCAGGCTGCGCAGCGAGATGGAGAGGCCGCCCAGCTCTCGGACGACGGAGAGCATCTCCGCCTGCTTGGGCGTGACCTCCAGCGTGAAGTTGCTGGCGTAGGTCGGCTGCGTGGTGTCCTCATCGACCGTCTGGTCGATGGCCAGGACGCGCACGTTCTCCAGGATGGTCTCGCTGGCGCGGCGCTCGATCGCCTCGGACCCGGTCCGATCGGTGATGAGATGTGTCAAGATGATGTCAATCCGGTCGCCGGGAAAGACCAGGCCGCTGACGCCGGAAGTGGCGTTCACGCGGATCGCGATGGCCCGAAAACCGGGACGCAACACCGCCGCCAGGAAGCCGCGCTCGCCGGGGCGGATGACACGCTTCGGCGTGATCG
>DAIQBR010000027.1:0-10779 GCA_036781105.1 Kiloniellaceae bacterium | reverse complement strand
GCGGTGAAGCCGCGGCGCACCACGGCGCCATAGAGGTCTTCCGGCTGGACCTTTTCCTCGGTGAGATAGTTTTCCGGAATGTCGTCGTCCGGCCAGATCTGCCAGCGCAGCTGGTCTTCCTGAATGAACACGCCGGTCGCCAGCGGCACCTTGGCCACCAGGACCTTGATGCCCTCGGGCTGCGCCGCCTGCTGCACGATGGTGGCGGGCTGCGCGCGCTGGCTGGCGAGCCAGGTACGGGCGACGAAAGTGGTGCCCACGGTAATCAGCAGGGCAGCCGCGATAAGAACGATATTTCTGACAGACATGGCTCAGTCCTCCGAGGCGTCGGCGCCGATGGCGGCGCGGGCGCCGGTGCCGGTACCTCCGGCTGCGGTGGGGATGTGGACCAGGGGGCGGCGCATGCTCTCAAATCCCCATCAAGAGTTGCAGCGCCACAAACAGCCCGCCGGCGGCGATCGCCACCGCATAGGGCATCGGTTGTTTCGAAAAGGCGGCGCTGTCGGCCGCGTAGTTCAGGTTCGCCGGCACGCTGCTGCGACGCAGGCGGTGGTGCACCCAAAGAACGACGGCCATCAGGCCGCCGCAGAGCGCGGTGTAGACCAGCATCGGCAGGAACAGCACCGGCCCCGCCCACAGCGCGACCGCGGCAAAGAGCTTCACGTCGCCGCCGCCGCAGATGCGCAGGCTGAACAGCAGGAAGCCCGCCGCGAAGGCGCCGGCGCCGTAGAAGGCGTGACTGATCCAGGCAACGTCGCCGCCTTTGGCGATGACGTAGGACGGGAACAGCGCCACCAGCGCCAGGCAGTAGCGGTTCGGAATCATCAGGCTGCGCCAGTCGCTCGCCGCCGCGGCGATGAGCAGGCCGGCGAAGGCCAAAATCGTAAACTGTGCTGTTGCGCCAGAGAGATCCATCACCCTGCCTTCCGGCTGAACCCCTTAACGGCCTGGCGATGTCACATTCTTCGCACAGGCCGGCTGAAAGAAAGATAGGGCCACGAGGACGCAGCCCCGGGCCCTATCTCTCGGCTTGGGAAGCGGCAGGCCCTGAGGCCTGCCGCCCAAAGGGGAATTACGTCCCGGCGCCGGTGTTGGACACGGCACCGCTCAGCTCGTTGGCGACGCTGTTGAACATCGTGCCAAGCGAGTTACCGAGGGAGCCGAGGGCCGCGATAGCAGCCACCGAGACGAGGGCGGCGATCAGGCCATACTCAATAGCCGTGGCGCCAGATTCATCGGACAGAAAATTCTTGATCGTGTCGATCATGATTGCGACCTCCTATGCACGCATATCCGAGACGAATAATCCGCTCTCCGCATTAAGAAATGGTAAAACCGAATTCTTTTCCGGACTTCGCTCGAAGAAATAATGCATAAGTATCATGGCGTTATTTCTCTAATACTTCGTTAAATTGTTAATATAGTTTACTAAAATTGTATTTAATGGGCAAAAATGGCGGATATCTGCGGCCATTAGCGAACGCGAATACTTAGACGGCTCGGTTTTGCTGGGGAGCAGAGACCCCGGTGCCGCTGTCGCCGCGGGTGGGAAATGCGCTCTCCGGGGCCCGCCTGGGGGCCGGGGCCGGCAGCGTCAGGTAGTGCAGGCGCTTCATTTCTCGCCGCCCGTGGGAAACGGTGTCGAGAATCAGGCCGCAGGCGAGGCTCAGAAAGGCCAGGATCATCAGGCCGCAGACCAGCACGGCGGTCGGCAACCGCGGCACCAGGCCGGTTTCCACGTAGGTCACCAGCAGGGGGAAGGCGAGAACCAGGGAAAGCAGCGCCAAAACGGCGCCCCCCGCGGAAAAGAAGGCGAGGGGCCGCTCCTGCTTGGCGAGACGTCCGATGGTGCGCAGGATGCGGAAACCGTCGCGAAAGGTGCTGAGCTTGCTCTCAGAGCCCTCCGGGCGCTCCTTGTAGGCCGTCATGACCTCGCGCACCGGCATGCGCAGTTCCAGCGCATGGACCGTCAGCTCGGTTTCGATCTCGAAACCCTGGGCCAGGGCCGGGAATGACTTCACGAAACGGCGTGAAAATACCCGGTAGCCTGAAAGGATGTCGTTGAAACGCTTACCGAACAGGCTGGTGACCAGTTGGGTGAACAGCCGGTTGCCGAAGCGGTGGCCGCGGCGATAGGCCTCCTGGCTGGTGTGGCTGCGCGCCGCATTGACCATGTCGAGCTGGTCGCGGCAGAGAATCTCGATAAGTCCCGGGGCGGCGGCGGCATCGTAGGTGTCGTCGCCGTCGGCCAGGACGTAGATATCAGCGTCGATATCCGCGAACATGCGCCTCACGACGTTGCCCTTGCCGCGCAGCGGCTCCTGCACCACCACGGCGCCGGCCGCGGCCGCGACCTCGCCGGTGCGGTCCGAAGAGGCGTTGTCGTAGACGTAGACGGTGGCTTGCGGCAGGGCGGCGCGGAAATCCCGTACCACCTGGCCGATGGCGGCTTCCTCGTTGTAGCAGGGCAGCAGCACGGCAATGCGCGCCTCGCCCGCCTGCCAGGCAGCCGCGATGGCGGCCTGCTGATCGTGTACCGGGTTTCGTTGCATCGTCCGCGTACCTGCTCGCTGCCGGGCCAGCTCCTGCGGCCCCGCTGTCTCAAAGTCGAGACGCAGTTTCCACCATCACGCTCAAAATTTTCCTAACGGGCGCCCGCGGCGGGCTTCAGCGCACCACGCGGTAGAGCTGCGCCTGCGCCTGCAGCGGCGCCGGCAGCTCAACGGCGGCCAGCCAGTCCGGCGGTGCATTGCCGTTGAGGCGGGCGTAAAGGTTTTCTTCACCATGGGAGGCCGCATAGAAGGCCCGTTCCGCCGGTGTGTGGCAGAGCAGCACCAGGTCGACGCCGCGTTGACGGATCAGGTCGTGTGCCGCTGCCGCGTCGGCGGTCGCCAGCATGCGGTAGCCGTCGTAGATGCCGTCGCTGTTGCGGTGATAGGGCGTGGCGACGACTCTGTGGTGGGTGCGGTAAAGCAGCTCGGGACCGATATCCATGAAAGCAAGGATGGTCTGTGGCTTGGCGGCCCAGCGCGGATCGCTCTCCAGGTAGGCCGCCACCTCGCGCACCCTGCAGCCGGCCAGCGGCTGGCCCGCCGGATCCTTGGCCACGGCATCCTTCGTCATCAGCGTGCCGCCGATGAGGATCGGGCCGAGCAGCATCAGGCCAATGAAACCGCCGCGCAGCAGGCCGCGCACCAGGTCGTTGCCGATCCGCCCGCTCCACTGCAGGAAACGGTCGAGCACGACGGCGAAGGCGAAAACGAATGCGATCTCGGCATAGCCGGAGAACCGCATGTGGCGCACCGCTGCAGCGGCGAGCAGCAGGCAGGCGAGGGCGATGAAAAACGGCGCGATAAGGGCGACGCCGCCGAGATAGAAGAGAAAGTTGCCCAGGCTGTGGCGGTCCTGCGGGATGAGGGGGCGCATCTCCTGCACGCGGTCGAGCCAGATCGGCAGGATGCGCGGGTCGACCCCGGCCATGGGTCCGGTGAAGAACAGCGGAAAGGCACTGGCGACCAGCAGAGTCACGGCGCCGGTCCCCAGGATCCCAAGCAGGGCGCGTCCGAAAAAGCGCGAGGTCCGGTTCCGGCGGTTTTCGAAGGTCTCGATGCCGCGCCAGAACAAAAGGATGGCGACGGCAAGGAAGTACTGCACCACGGACACGCTGTCGTAGCTCGGCTCCAGCACCCGGTCCAGGGGGCGCTCCACGAAGAGCGCAGCCAGAATCACGCCGCTGAGGCCGAGAGAGAACCACTTGCCCTGGGCGGCTCTCTCCCGCTCGCCGAACAGCCAGGGCAGCCCGAAGGCGGCGAGGCAGACGACGACCACCAGGAGGAACTCCACCGACAGCCAGACGCCGAAGCCGGCGGCCATGCCGGCCACCAGGGCCGGGCGGGAATCCAGCGGGTCGCGCAAGGCGCGCAGCATGAAACCGCCGACGGCGACAAAGACCAGCAGCAGCAGGCTGTGGTGGTCCGCGCGCCCGAGGATCGAATAGGCCAGCGCGCAGGGCTGCAGAAAGAGGGCCATCGCGGGCAGGAACCAGACCTCGGGCCGGATGACCGGCCGCAGCGCCCAGATCAGCAGCAGGCCGGTGGCCAGTTGCAGCAGCGGCGAGATGACGATGCCGGCCACATGCAGGCCCTGCGCGGGTCCCAGCAGGAAGCTGGCCGGCTGGGCGAGCAGGATCACCAGCACATCGAAGGGGCGGGTCCAATGCAGGGTGTCGCCGTAGGGGGCGTTGGCCCGCGCGATGGTGGTATCGAACCAGGCACCGCTTTGGGCCAGTTCGACCACCCGCACCATGCGCATATAGGCGTCCGGCCCCAGCAGGCCGGTCTCGAAGACCGGAATGTCGCGGAAGGCAACGAGGCTGGCGTGCACCAGGGCCCAGGTCACGAGCAGGGCCGCGAGGGCGAGCAGGTTGCTGCCCCCGTTACGCGTCGACGGATAGTGGACCGACATCGGGCGCCTCGTGAGAACGTCTTGGAGCGGCTTGGCACCGCGGCGTCATGCTGCGCGTACGGCGCTAAAACTTGCTTAATGTTGAGAATTCGACGTTTCAGCCAGCGTTAATTTTTCGCCGCTAGGGTGGCGCCACGAACGAGATTGTTACCGAAGGTGCCGAGCACGGGGGTGTCGCGCCGGGTGACCAGAGCGAGGGAGTGGTCGCACCGATGCTAGGTGATAAGCGGCTTTCCAGCTATATCAAGAATCCCCCCGACGCGCGCCATGACGTGGTGCTTGGCGTCTTCCTGCTGGCGGCCTGCCTGGCCTACGACAGCTATACCAGCGTCACCTACCTGACATCGTTCAACCACGGCATTTTTGACTTTGCGTGGCGGCCGATCGGGCGCGACTTCGTGAACTACTGGACCGCCGGCGTCAGCGTCTTCGACGGTATCGTCTGGGACATTTTCGACACCCAATTGTTTCACGCCTATCAGGAAAAGCTGCTCGGCCACCCCTTTGCCGAGCACAACTGGTCTTATCCCCCTCACATTCTGCTGCTGATGTGGCCCTTCGGGCTGCTGCCCTACCTCTGGGCGCTGGCGCTGTGGTCGTTCCTGGGCCTTGGCGTCTACCTCTGGGTTTCGGCGGCGGGGCGGCAGGACAGACACATCGTGATCCTGGCGCTGCTGCTGGCGCCGGCGACCTTTGCGAACTTCGCGGGCGGTCAGAACGGTTTTCTCACGGGCGTACTGCTGATCAGCGGCCTTCGGCTGCTCGGGCCGAGGCCGATTGTCGCGGGCATCCTCTTCGGCATTCTCACCATGAAACCGCAGCTTGGCCTGTTGCTGCCCTTTGCGCTGCTGGCGGCGCGCCAGTGGACCGCGATCCTCTCGGCCTCAGTGACCACCGTGCTCTTGGTCGGGCTCAGCATGATGCTGTTCGGTTGGGAAGCCTGGCAGGCCTACATCGAGCAGGTCATTCCGCACCAGGCGACGATCATGAACGAGGGTGACGGCGTCTTCCTGGCGATGATGCCCTCGGCCTACATAGGGCTGCGGCTGCTCGAGGTCGAGCCGGTGCTGCGCAGCGCGCTTCATGGCGTCTTCGCGCTGATCGCGCTGGCCGGCGTCGTCTGGGCCTTCGCGCGTTCCACCGATGCCGAGCAGAAGTTCGGTGTGCTCGCGGTGGGCACCTTCCTGGCCTCGCCTTACGGCTTCAACTACGACATGACGACGGTTTCGCTGGCTGTCCTGCTGGTCGCCCTGCGTGGTCTGCGCCACGGCTTCCTGCCCGGTGAGCGGCTGTCGCTTTCGGCGACCTGGCTGCTGCCGACGGCGATCCTCTGGCTGAACGCCAACCATATCCCCGTCGGCTCGCTGATCCTGCTGTCCTGCTTCGCCTACTTCCTGATCCGCATCCGGGACTCGCTGGCGCAGGAAAGCAACCGCGGCTTCAACTGGGCGAAGTCGGGCGAGGCGCTGCAGTCTTAGTCCGCTTAGCTCTGAGAGGAGAGAGGCCGGGGCAGTCAGGCCTCAGACGTGGAAGGATTCGCCGCAGCCGCAGCGGCCCTTCTCGTTCGGGTTGGTGAACACGAAGCCGCTCTGGAACTTGTCCTCGACGTAGTCCATCTCGCTGCCGAGCAGGAACATGACGGCGGTGGGCTCGATGAAGATCTTCACCCCCTTGTCCTCGACCACGTCCTCCAGCTTGCGCTGCTCCTTGGCGTACTCGACCACGTAGCTCATGCCCGAGCAGCCCTTGGTGTTGATCCCGACGCGCAGGCCGAGCACCGGCTCCTCGCTCTTGGCGATGAGCTGCTTCACGCGGTCCGCCGCCGCGTCGGTCAGGGTGATGAGGTTCGCGATAGCCATGGTTCAATCCAACTCCTACCCGACAAATATAAGGATTCCCTTCCGGCGGTGGAAGGGGGGGTCTAATATATTGATTTTACTAGAACATACCCAAAGCGAGCTTGGCGTCCTCTGACATGCGCTCCGGCGTCCAGGGCGGGTCCCAGGTCAGCGTCACCTGGACCTCGCCGACCCCTTCGGCCTCGGCCACCGCCTCGGCGACCTGCTCCGGCATCTCGCCGGCGACCGGGCAGGCGGGGGCAGTCAGGGTCATTTCGATCGCGACCGAGCCGTCGTCGTGGATGTCCAGGGTATAGATCAGGCCCAGGTCGTAGATGTTGACCGGGATCTCCGGGTCGTGGACCTGGCGGATGGCGTTCTCCACGGTCAGGCGGTCGGCGGCCGGCATGCCCGGCTGCAGCGGGGCGCCGGCGCGCGCGGTGAGGCCTTCCGGCGCCGCGCCGATGCCGAACTGGTCCATACCCAAGGGATGATCGCTCATCGTCCCGTTTCCTATTCAGTCGTCGTTTGTGACTGGCCGTCCAGCGCCGAGGCCATGGCGTGCCAGGCGAGGGTGGCGCACTTCACGCGCACCGGAAACTCGCGCACCCCGGAGAGCACCTGGAGCCGCTCCAGCGCTTCCTGGTCCTCCGCGGCGGCCTGCTCCAGGGTGAAGTCCTCCTCGGTGCAGAGCCGGTGAAAGTCGTCGAACAGGCGGCGCGCCTCGGCTTCCGTCTTGCCCTTCAGCACCTCGGTCATCATCGAGGCCGAGGCGATGGAGATGGCGCAGCCGCGGCCCTCGAAGGCCACGTCGGCGATGCGGCCGTCGTCGTCACACTCCAGATAGATGGTCACCTGGTCGCCGCACAGCGGGTTGTAGCCGCGCGCCTCGCGGTTGGCGCCCGCGGGGTGGCGATGGTTCCGCGGGTGCTTGCCGTGGTCCAGGATCACTTCCTGGTAGAGGTCGCGCAGCACGTCCTGCATTAGCCGAAGATGTCCTTCACCTTTTCCAGCGCCTTGGCGAGCACGTCGATCTCATGGAGGCCCGTGCGGTGGCCGGCACGCCAAAGCGCTCCATCAGCGGCTGGGCGCAGTGGTGGCCGACGCGGATGGCGACGCCCTCGCGGTCGACGATGGTGCCGATGTCGTGCGGGTGGATGCCGTCGAGGACGAAGGAGACGATGCTGGCCTTCTCCTTGGCGGTGCCGATGATGCTGAGGCCCTCGACCTGTTGCAGGCGTTGCGTGGCATAGGCCAGCAATCCGGCCTCGTGGGCGGCGATGGCGTCCTGGCCGATGGCGTTCACGTAGTCGATGGCGGCGCCCAGGCCGATCGCCTCGACGAAGGGCGGCGTGCCGGCCTCGAAGCGCAGCGGCGGGTCGGCATAGGTGGTCTTGGCGAAGCTCACCGCGCGGATCATGTCGCCGCCGCCCAGGAAGGGCGGCATGTCCTTCAGCAGCTCGGCCTTGCCGTAGAGGATGCCGATGGCGGTGGGCCCGTAGAGCTTGTGGCCGGTGAAGCCGTAGAAGTCGGCGTCCAGGTCGCGCACGTCGACCTTGCCGTGCACCACCGCCTGGGCGCCGTCGACCAGCACCCTTGCGCCCGCCTTGTGGGCGAGGCGGATGATCTCCTTCATCGGCGTCACGGTGCCCAGCACGTTGGAGGTGTGCGTGATGGCGACCAGCCTCGTCTTCGGACCGAGCAGGGCTTCGTAGGCATCCATCCGGAAGCTGCCGTCGTCGGCCACAGGCACGACCTTCAGCTCGATGCCGATGCGGTCGCGCAGCAGCTGCCAGGGCACGATGTTGGCGTGATGCTCCATCTCGGAGATCACCACCTCGTCGCCGGTCTGGAGCTGGCCGCCGAAGCTGTGCGCCACCAGGTTGATCGCTTCGGTGACGTTGCGGGTGAAGACGATCTCCTGGTCGGAGCCGGCATTGAGGAAGCGGGCGACCTTGGCCCGCACGCCCTCGTAGCGGTCGGTCAGCTGCTGGCTGAAGTAGTAGGCGCCGCGGTGCACGTTGGCGTAGCCGCTGCGGTAGACCTCGTCCATTGCCTCCAGTACCGCCGTCGGCTTCTGCGCCGAGGCGCCGCTGTCCAGGTAGACCAGCGGCTTGCCATGCACCTGCTCCTGCAGGATGGGAAAGTCGGCGCGCACGCGCTCGACGTCGAAGGCCAGGGTCGAGTTGTCGCCGGCGCTACGCAGGGTTTCAGCGGTGGCCATGTCAGGCAGCCTCCCTGCGGCGGGCCAGCCAGTGGCCGATGGAGGACATCAGCGCCGGGCAGATGCCCTGGGCCGCGATGTCGTGCACGCTCTCGGCCAGGAAGGCCTCGATCAGCATGGCCCGCGCGGTCGCCTCGGGAATGCCGCGGGTGCGCAGGTAGAACAGCGCGTCGTGGTCCAGGTCGCCGGCCGTCGCGCCGTGGCTGCAGACCACGTCGTCGGCGTAGATCTCCAGCTCCGGCTTGGCGTCGATCTCCGCCTTGTCGGACAGCAGCAGCACCTTGGAGAGCTGGTGGCCGTTGGTGTGCTGGGCGTCGCGGTGGACGGTGATCTTGCCCTGGAAGACGGCGCGCGCCTGGTCGTCGACCACGCCCTTGAAAACCTCGCTGCAGGAGGTGTTGGGCACCAGGTGGTCGATCTTCGTGGTGTTGTCGCAGTGCTGGTTGCCGCGCAGCAGGTAGGCGCCGTTCAGGTGGCAGTTGGACTCCTCGCCGGCCAGGCGCACGGCGATCTCGTTGCGCGAGAGCTGCGCACCGGTGGTCATGCCGAAGGCGTCGTAGAGCGCCCTGGCGGCCACCTCGGCATGCACCGTCGCGGTGTGGAAGGCGTTGGTCGCCTCGGCCTGCAGCTTGTAGTGATGCAGCACCGCGCCCTCGGCCAGCACCACCTCGGTGCCGCTGTTGGTGTAGTAGGGCTGCTCCCCCATATGCGTGTAGTGCTCGATGAGAGTGGCCTGGCTGCGCGGCGCGAGGACCACCAGGTTGCGCGGGTGGTAGGCCAGCGGCCGGTCGCCGGCGCCGCCCAGGTGCACCACCTCGATGGGGTCGTGCAGGACCACGCCCTCGGCGAGGCGCAGCACGAAACCGTTCACCATCAGCGCGGTGTTGAGCGCCAGCAGCGGCTGGTCATTCTCGTCGGACAGCTTGCCGAGGTGTGCCTCGACCCAGTCCGGCTCCTTCGCCAGCAGCTCGCGCAGGGTGGTGAAGAGCGCGCCGTCGGGCAGCTTGCCGGCGCTCGACAGGTCGGCGCGGTAGTGGCCGTCGACGAAGACCAGGCGGTGGTGGTCGGAGGCGGCCGGCAGCAGGCTCGGCGCGCGGTCGATGGAGATGCAGGCGCGCGGCGCACCGTCGGCGCCGAAGCCGACCTTCTCCAGCGGCCTGAGGCTGGTGTACTTCCAGGACTCGCGCTTGGGCGTCGGCAGGCCGCTGGCGGTGAAGCTCTGCAAGGCGGACTCGCGCCGGCTCGTCAGCCAGGGCAGGTCCTGGCCGGGCAGGGCGTCACGCAGAGCGCTGTAGTGCTCGGTGAAGGGGGTATCGCTCATGCCGGCCCTCACGCCGCCGCCCCGGCAAACTCGGCATAGCCGGACTTCTCCAGCTCCTGCGCCAGTTCCTTGCCGCCGCTCTTCTGGATGCGCCCGCCGGCCAGCACGTGCACGTGGTCCGGCACGATGTAGTCGAGCAGGCGCTGGTAGTGGGTGATCACCAGCAGGGCGTTGACGGGGCTGCGCAGCAGGTTCACCGCATCGGCGACGGTCTTCAGCGCGTCGATGTCGAGGCCGGAGTCCGTCTCGTCGAGGATCGCCAGGCTCGGCTCCAGCACCGCCATCTGCAGCGCTTCGTTGCGCTTCTTCTCGCCGCCGGAGAAGCCGACGTTCACGGCACGCTTCAGCATGTCGTCGCTCATGTGCAGCATCTTGGTCTTCTCGCGCACCAGCTTTACGAACTGCATGGCGTCGAGCTCGCCCTCGCCGCGGTAGCGCCTGACCGAGTTCAGCGCCTCCTTCAGGAAGGTGGTATTGGGCACGCCGGGGATCTCCACCGGGTACTGGAAGGCCAGGAAGACGCCTTCGCCGGCGCGCTCGTCCGGCTCCATCTCCATCAGGTTCTTGCCTTTGAACAGCACCTCGCCCTCGGTGACCTCGTAGCCCTCGCGGCCAGTCAGCACGTAGGAGAGGGTGGATTTGCCGGAGCCGTTGGGACCCATGATGGCGTGGATCTCGCCGGCCTTAATGGTCAGGTCGACCCCCTTCAGGATCTCCTTGCCGTCGACGGTGGCGTGCAGGTTCTTGATCTCAAGCATGTCTTCGCTCTGATCCTCAATGACGCTTCTTGTTGTCTTCAATCAGCCGACGCTGCCTTCCAGGGAGATGCCGACCAGCTTCTGGGCTTCGACGGCGAACTCCATGGGCAGCTGCTGCATGACCTCGCGGCAGAAGCCGTTCACCACCAGGGCGACGGCGTCCTCCTCGGACAT
>DAIQBR010000026.1:9588-18435 GCA_036781105.1 Kiloniellaceae bacterium | reverse complement strand
TGGCGGCAACCATGGAACTGATCGCCCGCGAGGGCCGCGACGCCTTCTACAAGGGCGCGGTCGCCGAGGACCTGGTGGCGCATCTGCGCGAGTTGGGCGGCCTGCACAGCCTGGAGGACTTCGCCGCCGCCGGCGGCCAGTACGTCGCGCCGATCAAGACCACCTACAAGGGCCGCGACATCTACGAATGCCCGCCCAACGGCCAGGGCATCATCGCCCTGCTGCTGCTGAACATCCTCGCCAAGTTCGACCTGCCGTCGATGCAAGCCATGAGCGCCGAGCGCCTGCACCTGGAGATCGAGGCGACCCGCCTCGCCTACCACGAGCGCAACGCCCACCTGGCCGACCCGGAGCAGGCCGAGGTGCCGGTCGAGCGCCTGCTGTCGGAGGACTTCGCCGCCGAGCTGGCCGGCCGCATCGACCTGAAGCGCGCCTCGGTGGCGCCCGCCCCGGTGCCGGTCGCCGCCCACGCCGACACGGTCTACATCTCCGTCGTCGACAAGGACCGCAACGCGGTGAGCTTCATCAACTCCCTGTTCTCCTCCTTCGGCAGCGGCATCACCGGGCCGAAGAGCGGCGTGGTGCTGCAGAACCGCGGCGAAGCCTTCTCCGTCGATCCCGAGCACCCCAACTGCATCGCGCCGGGCAAGCGGCCGATGCACACCATCATCCCCGGCATGGTGGTGCAGGACGGCCGCGCGGTGATGCCCTTCGGCGTGATGGGCGGCCAGTACCAGGCCTGCGGCCATGCGCGCTTCATCACCAACCTGGTCGACTTCGGCCTCGACGTGCAGCAGGCACAGGACCTCGCGCGCAGCTTTCCCGCCCCGGGCGAGCAAGAGGTGCAGGCCGAGAGCGGCGTGCCGGCCGAGGTGCTGGCCGGACTGGAGGCGATGGGCCACCGCTTCAAGGCGCCGCCCAAGCCGATCGGCGGCAGCCAGGCGATCCAGATCGACTGGGACGCCGGCACGCTGGCCGGCGGCTCCGACCCGCGCAAGGACGGCTGCGCCCTCGGCTACTAAGGAAAAGCATCGCACTGAAGGAGTTCTCTTCCCGTGCCCCTCGACACCGCACTCCGTGAAGCCTACGAGAGCATCACCACCGCCACGATCACGACGATCCTGCTGAAGAAGGGCCTGCGCAATGTCTGGCTGCGCGGCACCAAACCGCTGCGCTCGGGCCAGGGCAGACTGGTGGGCCCGGCCTTCACCCTGCGCTTCGTGCCGGCGCGCGAGGACCTGGCGACGCCGGCCTCCTGGGCCTCGCCGACTTCGACCCGCGGGGCCATCGAGGCGATGGATGACGGCGTCATCGCCGTGGTCGGCGCCATGGGCGTCAGCGATGCCGGCATCTTCGGCGACATCCTCTGCGCGCGCATGGCAAAGCGCGGCGTCACCGCGCTGGTCACCGACGGCGTGATGCGTGACCTCGACGGCGTCGAGGCCTCCGGCCTGCCGGTGTGGTGCAGCGGCATCGCCGCCCCGCCCTCGGTCGCCGGCCTCACCTTCGTCGGCTGGCAGGAGCCGGTCGGCTGCGGCGGCGTGGCGGTCTTCCCCGACGACCTCATCGTCGCCGACCGGGACGGCGCCGTGGTGGTGCCCCAGGCGCTGGTCGAAGAGGTCGCCGAACTGGGCCTGGAGCAGGAGCGCCTGGAAGGCTGGATCATGAAAGAGGTGCAGGCCGGCGCGAAGCTGCCGGGCCTCTATCCGATGAACGACGAGAACCGCGCCCGCTACGAAGCGGACAAGAAGAAGGGCGGCTGAGCCGCTCTCATCAAAGGAAAAAAGCCATGGCGCGCGGTGTAGACGTGGAGGGATTGCAGAGCCCGGAGGTGACGGCGCTGCGCGCCGTCGAGACGCCCGACGACCTGCCGTTCAAGATCACCAAGCTGGGTCACGTGGTGCTGATGGTCGAGGACCTCGAGCGCTCGCTGGCGTTCTATACCCGGGTGCTGGGCTTCAAGGTCTCCGACGTCTACCCGGCCAGCATGGTGCCCGGCGGCATGGTGTTCATGAGGTTCAACGCCGACCACCACGGCGTCGCCCTGGTCGGCGGCCGCAAGGACCACGGCAAGCAGCGCGACATGCACCACATGGCCTTCGAGGTGGCCACGCTGGACGAGGTGCTGCAGGCGCGCGACCACCTGGAGCGCCACGGCGTAACGATCGACTTCAACGGGCGCCGGCGGGCGGGCTGCCAGGTCGCGGTCGAGTTCCGCGATCCCGACGGCCATCGCCTGGAGATCTACTGGGGTCTCGACCAGGTGCCGTGGCAGGGCGACTCACGTCCGCCGCAGGAATGGGCCGAGGAGCATTCACTGGAAGCGGCCATCGACAATGCGCCGCCGGGCCAGGACACGACCCTCGCCGACCCGTCCTTGCGGCGGCGCTAATCTTTTATGCCTTGCGGCGGGGGACCGATTTCAGCGTCGGTACGCTCGGCGCCTTGGCGCTTTCCCGGAATTGGCGTCGGGAAGTCAGCGTTTGCCGGAGGTGACTGCGGTCGACGGGATGCCGCTGCGCCATGCCGAGGTGCCCTTGCAGCGCGGACAGATCCGTTCGCCCGCCCACTCGCTGTGGAAATGGCCCTGGCAGCGCAGGCAGGGCCGCAGCTTGGGCTCGCCATGGTGGCGGGCGTCTTCGGTCTCTTTGGGCAGGGCTGTGTCGGTCATTGTCTTCCTTAGTGGCGCCAAGCTGGCTTGATGGCGCCAAGCCGGCAGCGCGCCGAAAAACCGGCGGCGCCCTTCGAGGCGGCGCTCACCATATATGGTGCCAACGGCGGTATTTTTCAACTAATACAGGGCGCTTCCCAAATCTCCTCCGCGAACGGCGAAATCATCGCGGTGAGATCTGCAGCTTTATTTCCCTAGAGAAAATCGTCCTTTCGACATGCGTTGAACAGAGCAAAATATTGCCTCTCCGCCAGTCACCGTCCCGGGACCGGCATTTCAATATTTTTCCTTATAAAACATAAAGTTAAATGCCATAAACCGGTTCAGCCGCACAACCTCGGCGATGGCTTTTTTTTGTTCATTTGACTTTTTCGGGATTCCAACTACATATGCGATATACGCGACGCATATGTTGGACGCTACCTAATACACCGGTACGCCGACTGCCTTAGATATCCGCTGACATTGTTGAGCGTTTCAGCAGCCGCCCACTCGTAAGACCGGGGGGCGGCTTATCGCACTTCCGTTAGAGGAATACAGCTAATGGCTACTGGTACCGTAAAGTGGTTCAACGCAACCAAGGGCTTCGGCTTCATCGAGCCGTCCGATGGCTCGAAGGATGCCTTCGTGCACATCTCCAGCGTTGAGCGCGCCGGCCTGACGACGCTGCGCGAGGGCCAGAAGGTCTCCTACGACCTTCAGCCCGGGCAGAACGGCAAGTCGTCGGCGGAAAACCTTTCCGTCGAAGACTGACCGGCCAATACACCGCCCCCTCCGGCAGCCCCTTGGGGCAGCCGGATGGGGGCGGTCGCCGTTCGACGGCACCACAGCAGCCGCCGGTCGCCCTTCTTGCGATCACAGCGAACCAAGGGGACACCGCGATGTGGAAATCCAACAAGTCCAGGGCCGAGCAGCACTTCGCCGCCGCCGGCAAGAAGGACGACAAGACGATCCGGCAGAAGGAAAAGACGCAGCGCGAGCGCGATGACCGCATGGCGCGCCTGCGTGAACTCCGCCTCGCCAAGGAAGCCGCCGAGCAGGGCCCTGCCCCCGCCGTCGAGCCGGCCGCTGCCGCCGAAGAAGATGCGGCCTCGCCACGCCTGCCGAAGGTCCATCCGCACCGCTCCTGACCCGGGCTGCCCTCCCCCTTTCTCGTCCTTGCCTGTCTAGGCATCCCTGCCTAGGCTTTTGCCCATGCAACTGGGCAAGATTCTTCCCCGCTTTCGCATCCGCCGCGGCCGGCCTTCGGACGCGGCTGCCCTCTATGCGGTGCACGAACGCGCCGTGCGCGTGCTGGGCCGCCGCGTTTACAGCGACAGCCAGGTCGAAAGCTGGGTTCACGGCACCAGCCCCGACTGCTACCTGAGGGCGATGCACGACGACGGCGAGGCCTTCGAGGTCGCGGTATCGCGGCTGCGCGGCATCGTCGGCTTCTGCGGCCGCAAGGATCAGGAGATCCGCAGTCTCTACGTCGATCCCGACTGGTCGCGCCTCGGCGTCGGCAGCGCGCTGCTGCAGCGCGCCGAGGCGATGATCGCCGCCGAGGGTCACGACAAGGTGGTCATCGGCGCCAGCCTGGTCGGACTGCCGTTCTACGAACTGCACGGCTACAACGTGGTGAAGCACCGCCACTGGCGCACCGGCGGCGGCCTCATGATCCCCGCCGCGGACATGGAAAAGCCGGTCGCCGGCGCGCAGGACGCAGCGGCAAGGCCGCCGCGCCGGCGTGCCGGCCAGCGCGGCTAGAGCGGGACCCTAAAGCGAAACCGGCGTCAGCGTCGGGCCGCTCTGGCAGAGGGTTTCCTCGATCGCCGTGAGAAACCCCTGCCCCACGGTCGACTCAGGGTCCATCTCGCGCAGGATGCGGCGCAGCACCGTGCTGCCCTCGGGGAACCGGAGCATCTGAGCCACGGGCGCGCGCGCCAGGCGCTCACCCAGCGGCCAGTCGTCCTGATAGACGCCGCTGTCGGCCGGCACGTTCCAGTAGCGCCACGACCCGTCCGGATCCTTGGTGACGGTCGGGAATTTCAGCCACTCTTCGTCCCACCAGGACGACGCGCGCGCCGCCTCGCGGATCGCATCGTTCTCCTCGCGGCGGTAGGCCTCCAGATCGAACAACGATTTCTCTGCGCCCATTGCCTTGCTCCTTGTTAGGCCGCCTGAAGCGTTCAGACGGAAAAGTACTTGGCCTGCGGATGATGCAGGACGATGGCCGAAGTCGACTGCTCCGGATGCAACTGGTACTCGTCGGACAGCTCGACGCCGATTTCCGAGGCTTTCAGCAGGCGCAGCAGCTGCACCTGGTCTGCCAGGTTCGGGCAGGCCGGATAGCCGAAGGAATAGCGCGACCCGCGGTAGCCCTGGTTCAGCATGGCATCGAGATCGCGCGAGTCCTCGTGGCTGAAGCCGAGCTCGCCGCGGATCCTCTTGTGGACGTACTCCGCCAGGGCCTCGGCCAGCTCGACCCCGAGCCCGTGCAGGTAGAGGTAGTCCTGGTAGCGGTCGTCCTTGAACCACTCGCGCGCCACGTCGGAGGCGCGCTGGCCCATGGTGACGATCTGCAGGCCCAGCACGTCGCGCTGACCGGCGGAGACGTCGCGCACGAAGTCGGCGATGCAGAGGCCGCCGGCGCGCGCCTGGCGCGGCAGGGTGAAGCGCGCCACCTCGCGGTCGTGGTCCTCGGGATCGTAGACGATGACGTCGTTGCCCTCGGCGGAGGCCGGCCAGTAGCCGTAGACCGCCTGCGGCACCAGAATGTCCTGCTGCTTGCAGACGTCCAACATTCTCTTAAGTGTCGGGCGCAGCTCCTTGCGCGCCCAGGCCATGTATTCCTCCAGCGTGCGCCCGGCCTTCCGGAAACCCCACTGGAACTGATAGAGCATGCGCTCGTTGAGGAAGGGCACCAGGGCGTCGACCGGCACCCGCGCCAGCACCCGCGCGCCCCAGAAGGGCGGCTCCGGCAGGTCGACGCCGGCGGCCAGCTGGTCGCGGCGCAGCCGGGTCTCCTCGACGTCGACCGGGCGCAGATCGGCGCGGGTCGCCTCACCCAGCACCTTCTTGCCCCGGCGGGGGGTGATGTCCTTGCGCTTTTCCTGCGCGGCGCCGACGTGGGCGGCGAAGTTGCCGTTCACCACCTTGTCCATCAGCGAGAGGCCGTCGAAGGCGTCGCGCGCGTAGGCGACCTGGCCCGAGCTGTAGGCCGCCGCGCAGTCGGTCTCGACGTAGTTGCGGGTCAGCGCGGCGCCGCCCAGCATGACCGGCACCTTCACGTTGTCCTTGCTCATGCGCTCCAGGTTCTCGCGCATGACGACGGTCGACTTCACCAGCAGGCCGGACATGCCGACGGCGTCGGCCTCGTGCTCGATGACGGCGGCGAGAATGTTGTCGATCGGCTGCTTGATGCCGAGGTTGACCACCTTGTAACCGTTGTTGGTGAGGATGATGTCGACCAGGTTCTTGCCGATGTCGTGCACGTCACCCTTCACTGTGGCGAGTACGATGGTGCCCTTCTCCTGGCCCTTCACCTTCTCCATGAAGGGCTCGAGGAAGCGCACCGCCGCCTTCATGGTCTCGGCGGACTGCAGCACGAAGGGCAGCTGCATCTTGCCGGCGCCGAACAGCTCGCCGACCACCTTCATGCCGTCCAGCAGGTGGGTGTTGATGACGTCCAGCGGCGGGTATTTCTCCCGCGCTTCGTTCAGGTCGTCCTCCAGGCCCTGACGGTCGCCGTCGACGATGCGGTCCTTCAGGCGGGTCTCGACGTCCTCGGCGCGCGCGCGCTTCTCGCTGGCCGCGGCGCTGCGCCCCTCGAACATCGCCATGAAGGCGTGCAGCGGATCGTAGCCCTCCTTGCGGCGGTCGAAGATGAGATCCTCGGCGACCCTCACCTCTTCCTCGGGGATCTTGTGCAGCGGCATGATCTTGCTGAAGTGCACGATGGCGCCGGTCAGGCCGCGCTTGATGGCGTGGTCCAGGTAGACCGAATTCAGCACGTGGCGCGCCGCCGCGTTCAACCCGAAGGAGATGTTGGAAAGGCCGAGCAGGATCTGGCAGTCGGGCAGCGCCTCGGCGATGCCCTCGATCGCGTCCAGGGTCCAGAGGCCGAGCTTGCGGTCGTCCTCGTTGCCGGTGCAGATGGTGAAGGTCAGCGGGTCGATGATGAGGTCGGCCGCCGGCAGGCCGTGCTTCACGCAGGCGAAGTCGTGCAGCCGCCGGGCCACCTCGACCTTGCGCTCGGCGGACTTGGCCATGGACTCCTCGTCGATGGTCAGCGCGATGACCGCCGAGCCGAAGCGCCGCGCCAGCTCAAGGCGCTCATGCGCCGCCTCCTCACCGTCCTCGAAGTTGATCGAGTTGAGGATCGGCTTACCGCCGTACAGCTTCATGGCGGCTTCCAGCCCCGGCAGCTCGGTGGAGTCGAAGACCAGCGGCGCCGAGACGGAACCGCGCATACGGGTCACCACCTCGGTCATCTCGGCGATCTCGTCGCGGCCGACGAAGGCGGTGCAGACGTCGATGGCGTGGGAGCCTTCCTTGGTCTGCTCGACGCCCATGGCGACGCAGCCGTCCCAGTCGCCGGTCTCCTGCAGTTCGCGGAATTTCTTGCTGCCGTTGGCGTTGCAGCGCTCGCCGATGGAGAGGTAGGCGTTCTCCTGGCGCAGGGCGACCTGGCTGTAGAGCGAGGCCAGCGAGGGCACCCAGAAAGAGCTGCGCTGCTTGGGTGCGGGGCGCAGGCCCGTCCCCTTCCCGCTGTCGCCGGCACGCTTGCGCAGCATGGCATCCAAGGCGGCGATGTGCTCCACCGTCGTGCCGCAGCAGCCGCCGACGATGTTCACGCCGTCCTCTTCGACGAAGCGCTCGACCCAGCCGGCCAGCTCGCGCGGGCGCAGCGGATAGCGCGTCTCGCCGTCGACCAGCTCCGGCAGGCCGGCGTTGGGCTGCACCGACAGCAGGCCCGGCCAGTTCTCGGCCAGCCACTCCAGGTGCGGCGCCATCTCCTGCGGGCCGGTGGCGCAGTTGAGCCCCATGACCGGAATGTCGAGCGCCTGCAGCACCGTGGCCGCCGCCGCGATGTCGGCGCCGACCAGCAGGGTGCCGGTGGTCTCCACCGTCACCTGCACCATGATCGGTACTTCTTTGCCTGCCGCTTTGCGGGCCAGCTTGGCGCCGTTCACCGCCGCCTTCACCTGCAGCGGATCCTGGCAGGTCTCGATGAGGATGGCATCGGCACCGCCGGCGACAAGGCCGCTGCACTGCACCCTGAAGGCGTCCTCAAGGGTGTCGTAGTCGACGTGGCCGAGCGAGGGCAGCCGGGTGCCCGGGCCCACCGAGCCGATGACGAAGCGCTCGCGCCCGTCGCCGGCGAATAGATCCGCCGCCTCGCGCGCCAGTTCGGCAGCCAGCCGGTTGATCTCCTCGGCGCGCTCGGACAGGCCGAACTCTCCGAGCGTGAGGGGCGAGCCGCCGAAGGTGTTGGTCTCGACCATGTCGGCGCCGGCCTCGAAATAGCCGCGGTGGATCTCCCGCACGATATCCGGGCGCGAGAGGTTCAGCACCTCCGTGCAGTTCTCCTGGTCCCAGTAGTCCTTTTCCAGGGAGAGCTCCATGGCCTGCACGCGGCTGCCCATGGCGCCGTCACAGAGCAGCACCTGCTCGGCAAGTTTCTCGAGAAAACGGCTCACGCGCGGCCTCCGGCGGCCAGCTTCACGTCGTCGCCGAGCACCTGGCGGCAGCGCGCGTCGTTGCGCAGCAGGCGGCAGAGCGCGGCGGTCATGTCGGCCCGGTTCAGGGTGTAGATGTGGAAGTCCTCGACGCCGCGGGCCATGAGGTAGCGGCAGAGTTCGGCGGCGACCGAGACGGCGACCGGGAAGCGGACCTCGTTGTCGGCCTCCAGGTCGGCATAGAGCTCGACCAGCCACTGCGGCAGGGCCGCCTTGCAGCTCTCGGCCATCAGCCGGGTGCGCTCGAAGTTCACGATCGGCAGCACGCCGGGGATGATCGGCGCGGTGATGCCGGCGGCGCGCGCCTTGTCAACGAAGCGCAGGAAGTCGTCGGGGTCGAAGAAGAACTGGGTGATCGCGCGGCTGGCGCCGGCATCCAGTTTCCGCTTGAGGTTGTCGAGGTCGGCGGCGGCGTCGCGCGCCTCCGGGTGCACTTCCGGATAGGCCGAGACGGAG
>DAIQBR010000026.1:7659-9543 GCA_036781105.1 Kiloniellaceae bacterium | reverse complement strand
CGTAACCGCTGGAGCCCTGCGGCGCGTCGCCGCGCAGGGCGACCAGGCGGCGCACGCCGGCCGCCCAGTAGCCGCGGGCGATCTCGTCGATCTGGTCCCTGCTGGCACCGACGCAGGTGAGATGCGCGGCCGGCTCCAGTTCGGTTTCACGGCGGACCCAGTCGATCGCCTTAAAGGTGCGCTCCTGCGTGGTGCCGCCGGCACCGTAAGTCACCGAGACGAAGTCCGGGCCGAGTGCGGCAAGCCGCCGGGCGCTGTCGCGGAAGCGTTCCTCGGCGGCCGGGCTCGCCGGCGGAAAGAACTCGAAGGAGAAGCCCGGCGCCGCGCCCGCCGGCGTCGTGCCGACCTGGGCGGGCCGGCGAAGGGCGGTGGCGTTGCGGATCACGTCGGCCATGGTCTCGTTTCCTCTCTCAGGCCGCCAGTTCAAGCAGCCACTGGGCGTTCGCGGGCCTCGGCCTGGCGCGCGGTCCAGATGCAGATCGTCAGGGCCTTGCCCTTGAGGCGCCGGCAGCCTTCCAGCTTCAGGCCCGCCTCTTCCAGCCACTCGGCCATCTTGTCGTCCTCGAAGCCGAGCCAGCGGTGCTCGTGCTCGCTGCGCAGGAAGTCCAGGTCGTGCGCCTGGAAGTCGACGATGAAGAGGCGGCCGCCGGGGCGCAGCACGCGTGCGGCCTCCAGGATCGCCCGCGAGGGGCGCTCGGCGTAGTGCAGCACCTGATGGATGGTCACCGCGTCGAAGCTGGCCTCGGGCATCGGCATGGGGTGCATGTCGCCCTTGCGGACGGAGCAGTTGCGCAGCCGCGCGCGCTCCAGCTTGGAGCGCGCCAGCATGAGCATGTCCGCCGAGAGGTCGACGCCGATGGCGCGGTCGACCTTGTCGGCGAGAACTTCCAGGATGCGCCCGGTGCCGGTGCCGATGTCGAGCAGGTCGGTCACCTTCTCGCTGGCGATGAGCTTGGCGAGCTGGCGCTCCACCTCGTCGTCGTGGACATAGAGGGCGCGCAGTTCGTCCCACTGCACGGCGACCTTGCGGAAGTAGTCCTCGGCCCGGCGGGCGCGCTCGCCCATCAGTTCCTCGAGGCGCTGCAGATCGCGCAGCACCGTCGCGTCGTCGTCCGGCAGGGCGTCGACCAGGGTCTGTGCCAGGGCCGCCGCCGCGCCATGGTGGGCCAGGCGGAAATAGACCCAGCTGCCCTCGCGGTTGCGGTCCAGCAGGCCGGCCTCGGCCAGCAGCTTCAGGTGGCGCGACAGCCGCGGCTGGCTCTGGCCGAGGATCTGGACCAGGTCGGAGACCGTCAGGTCGGCATGGGCACAGAGCACCAGCAGACGCAGGCGCGTCGGCTCGGCAGCGGCCTTCATGGCGGACAGGAGACTCTCCATCGGCGCCCTCCCCGGGGCAAATCTCATCGTAGCAAGATGCTATGATAAGGATATAAAGATATCGTTATGTCAAGGCCAAAGTGTTGAAAACACTGGCCCCGGCCGCGGGCGGCGGCCGCTGAAATGGCGGGAATCTGGGGAAATCCGGGGAGTGCCGCGCCGCTGTGAGGCTTGTGGGGCAGCGCTCCTTAATTATGAATAGTTAAGCCAAGCAGCGCTATCATTCAGCATGGTCCAGGCCCTGCATCCGCAAACGCGACCGCGCATCGGCCTCGCTCTCGGCAGTGGGGTGGCACGCGGCTGGGCCCATCTCGGCGTCATCCGGGCACTCTCGCGTGCCGGCATCGAACCCGACGTCATCGTCGGCACCTCGATCGGCGCGGTGGTCGGCGGTGTGCACCTCGCCGGCAAGAGCGAGGCGCTGGAAGACTGGGCCCGCTCCCTCACCCGCCTGCGCATGATCTCTTACATGGATTTCCGCGTGCGCAACGGCGGCATGATCGGCGG
>DAIQBR010000026.1:4070-7649 GCA_036781105.1 Kiloniellaceae bacterium | reverse complement strand
CGCCACCTGGTCGACGCCCTGCGCCAGAACATCGGCGACATCACGATCGAGGAACTCGGCATTCCGTTCGTCGCTGTCGCGACCGACCTGGTCACCGGCCACGAGGTGTGGCTGCGCGAAGGCGACCTGGTGGACGCCATGCGCACCTCCTTTTCGCTGCCGGGCGTCTTCGAGCCGATGCAGCACCACGACCGCTGGCTGGTCGACGGCGCCCTGGTCAACCCGGTGCCGGTTTCGGTATGCCATGCCCTTGGTGCGCAGATGACCATTGCGGTGAATCTTAACGCCGACATCCTCGGCAAGGAGCGCCGCACCGGCTCCGCGATCCCGACCGTCGCCGGCTTCGACCTGCTGGCCGAGCTGAAAGAGCAGGAGGGCGAGGCCAAGCGCTCCACCATCGGCACGCTGGCCAAACGGATCTTCCGCCGCGAGCCGACGCATCCCTCCATGTTCGGCGTGATGATCTCCTCCCTGGGCATCGTCCAGGACCGCATCTCCCGCTCGCGCCTCGCCGGCGAGCCGCCCGACGTTCACATCACCCCGCGCCTCGGCACCTTCGGCCTCTTCGAGTTCGAACGCGCCGCCGAGATCATCGCCGAGGGTGAAGCGGCAGTGGAGCGGGTGCTCCCCGACCTCCACGACGCCATCTCAATCTTCGCGCGCGAAACCTGAACGCCCCCGGGGGGCTCCCGCGGCTCCGGCACAGGGTCACAGCGGCGCCTGCCCGGCGCGCCAGTATCCCTGACCCCGAAAAAGAAAGCGGCGACCCCACGTCGGAGGCCGCCGTTTTCAATTTTTCTGCCGCTTCGCAGCGGCTGCCAGAGGCGGCGCTAGGCCGCCATCCAGCGAACTTTCCGGGCTTCAGGTAGCCGCTGCAGCAGCAGCTTTCTTCCTGGGAGCGCGCCTCTTGGCGGCCTTCTTTTTGGTCGCCTTCTTTTTCGTGGCTCGCTTCTTAGTGGCCTTCTTTTTCGTGGCCCGCTTCTTCGTAGCCCGCTTCTTAGTGGCCCGCTTCTTCGTGGCCTTCTTTTTCGTGGCCCGCTTCTTCGTGGCCTTCTTTTTCGTAGCCCGCTTCTTCGTGGCCCGCTTCTTGGTGGCCTTCTTCTTTACGGCTTTGCGTTTGGTCGCCTTCTTGGCCGTCT
The DNA here is from genome assembly GCA_036781105.1 of Kiloniellaceae bacterium. Classification (GTDB taxonomy): domain Bacteria; phylum Pseudomonadota; class Alphaproteobacteria; order Kiloniellales; family Kiloniellaceae; genus Pelagibius. The sequence continues at coordinate 6,510 of DAIQBR010000026.1, read as the reverse complement.
TCCTAACGGCCTTCCTCTTGGCGGTGGATTTCCGCTTCGCAGTCTTCTTGACGGCGCGCTTCTTCGCAGGCGCTCGCTTCTTAGCGGCTGCGCGTTTCTTCGCCGACGATTTCTTCTTCGTCGACTTCCTCTTGGTGGTCGTGGTTGCCAATTGTCTAATCCCCTAACGGTAAGAACGAATCCGGTGATGCCACCCTGCGACGCGAATTGTGCATCTTTGATGAAGCACTGACAAGAAAAGAGAGAGCACCTGAAAGCATTGGTCGAAAGTTTTCTCGGAGGGTGGCAAGGGCCATCAGACATCTGACTCAACAGAACGCCCATCAAGGGAACAGCATTGGGGGACCGATTGCGGTGTCGTTGTTTGAGCGGCGCTTGCCTTCGACTGGCCGCAGCGAAGATCGCGGCGGTGTTGCTTTGCCATTTCTGTAAGCCGGCTCGTTGTGCCTGACGACAGCCGCCGAGCGGGCATCGGCGAGGTCCTCAAGAACGCAAGAACGAGTCAAGCAGGATGCTTCGGTCATCTGCACGATCGCCGTCGCGGCGACGACTTTCATCCCCTCCCGACGGCAAGAGAGTCCGCCGGCCCGGTCCGTCGCGGTGGTCGCAGACGGACCTTTCGCAACAACGCGATTCATCAGCGCCACAGCAGGGCGCCACAGGGCAACGACATCACGGCGCGCACGCCTGCCGCTCGGCCGCGCATCATGACGCGGGAACGGACAACGACCTCTCGCAAGGCGACAGTGCGCCGATGCGACCGCAGCTTGAGCACCACCGCGCGAAGCCGCGGATTGCTTGCCGCCGGCCACGGCCGCCTCCCGCGAAGCTGAGATAAATCGCGGATTTCTGCGGTTTTTCGAAGCTCTGCGTAGCTGACCAGAGCGCCGGGCCGGGAGGCAGGGGGGCTCCGGCGGAGAGCGTCGCGCGCGCCTGCGCCAAGTAAAACGCGGCGCTTTCGATGGCCGCCCTCAACGCAACTGTTTCTCGTGCGAAGGCGCCAGAGAAAACTTCAGCGACCCTCGTCCAGCGACACCGACACAGAACCAGGCGGGCGAATCAGTGCTGCAAGAACCTGCCGAAGGTGTCGCGCAGGGGACATCGCAAAAACCTGTCGCGATGAAGCATCGCCGACGCGTCGGCATCGTCTCTGGCGCGATGCTGCACAGCGGTATCACCGACAACGTCCGCGTCATCCGCGAGGCGACGGCGATGTGTAGCGGGCCCCCTGCCCCACCGTGCCAGGCCTGGCGGCAGCTCTCGGCGCAACTGTGCGAAGACCCCGGCAACAGCGCTTTGAAGGCGAGGGCGAACCGCGCGACGGCCTCGACGCGCGCTGCTTCACCTCGGGTCCGGCACGTTGCGACGACGACCGCTTCAGCGGCTTCGGCAACGCAGTCCGCTCCGCCGCCGGAGCCTCGGGCGCGATCCGAAAAAAAAGAAACGGACATGCGTGGCGCGGGCCCCTGGGGCCGGTCCTCCGAGTCGCCCGGCAGTGCGACTCGGAGTCGCCGGAGCGGACAAGGGGGCACCGGCGTCGCCGATCACCCGATCCGGAAGCTGTCGCAGGCGGCCAAAGTCACGAACAGAACCGTGGCGCCGGCCGGCTTCGGACGCCAGGGCCTGCACAGCGACGCCACCGTGAAGGTGCGGCCGGTCGCATCGCTACCGGCGTAGCGCCGACGCCGTTCCGAGGTCCGCTGCAATGCCCCGCACGACGGCGAGCACCGCAAGACCGCGAACCTCACGGACCTGGTTAACGACTTCCGGTCCGGGACCGCCATGGGAAGTCGCGAGGGGGAGTCCGCCCTGGCGATACTTCGGGAGATCACGCCGGACGACGGGAACGCCGCCAAGGGCGTCGGCGGGATGACTTGTGCGCCAATGAAAAGAGCCGCCGGAATGCCACTTCCTTGACTCTTCCGCCGATGTAGAGCGGCGGCTTATATCGGGACTGTCGATGCAAAGCAACGGCCACAAAGGCCGCAATTTCAACCGCCTAGCAAGGCGTGCCGTTTGGTCGGGTTCAACCTCGGGAACAATTCCGGCGGCTGTGAGTCTTTATTTTGCGGGAACTTCCGGCGCCGCTTGAAAGAGCGTCAGCGCATCGCTACATCGCCGTGTTGGCGAGCTGGAAGCGCCTGCTTTTTCGGCCATTTTGGCCAGGCAACCAGCCCCCAATAAAAAGAGGCGAAAGTGTCTTTTCGTTGTTTTGACCGACGGACGTTTCTGGCAAGCGCCGCCGTCGGTGCCCTGGCGCCGGCAGCCACCCTCTGGCGGTCGCCCGTCGCCCTTGCCGGCAACGCGGGGGCCGGGACCGGGTGGAAACTGGCCATGCCCGGCGCGGCCTTCGGCTTCGACCAGGTCAGCGCCCTGGCCGAGAAGCTGGCCGGCCAGCCGTACCAGCTCAAAGCCGAGCCCCTTCCGGAACACATGGCGG
>DAIQBR010000026.1:0-4060 GCA_036781105.1 Kiloniellaceae bacterium | reverse complement strand
CGATCCGCTTCCTGCCCGAGGCCAGCCTGTGGCGGGACGATCCCGCGCCTTTCCAGGTCCAGTTCTTCCCGCGCGGCTCCTACTTCCGCCACCGTGTGGGCGTGAACGTGATCGACGGCGACAGCATCGCCCCCATCGCCTATTCCGGCGGACTCTTCGACTTCACCGGCGCCGACCTCTCGGCGCCACCGCCGGAGGACCTCGGCTTCGGCGGATTTCGCCTGATGTACCCGCTGAACCGTGACGCAACGCTCGACGAATTGGGGGTCTTTCTCGGCGCCAGCTACTTCCGCGTGCTCGCGGCGGGACAGCACTACGGCCTTTCGGCGCGCGGCCTGGCGATCGACACCGGCCTGCCCAAGAAAGAGGAGTTCCCCTACTTCCGGGACTTCTGGCTGAAGAAGCCGCAAGCGGGTGCACGCAGCATCGAGATCTACGCCCTGCTGGACAGCGAGAGCCTGACCGGTGCCTACCACTTCACCCTGAAACCGGGACGCGAAAGCGAAATGGAGGTACGCGCCTGCCTCTATACCCGCGCTCCGGTGGAAAAGCTCGGCATCGCGCCACTCACCTCCATGTTCCTCTACGGCGAGAACAGCAACCGACCGGTCGACGACCTGCGCCCGGAGGTCCACGATTCCGACGGCATGCTCTTCGCCACCGGGCGCGGCGAATGGATCTGGCGCCCGCTCACCAACCGCCAGGAGCTGCAGATCAGCTCCTTTGCCGACGAGAACCCGCGCGGCTTCGGTCTGATGCAGCGTGACCGCGACAGCCGCTACCTGGACCTCGACCTCAACTATGAGCGCCGGCCAAGCTGCTGGGTCGAGCCGCTCGACCCCTGGGGCAAAGGTGTGGCGCAGCTCATCGAGATTCCCAGCGATTCCGAACGCTACGACAACGTCGGCCTGTTCTGGGTACCGGAGCAGCCTGTCGAAGCCGGGCAAATCTGGCCGTTTTCCTACCGTCTGCGCTTCGCCAGCGACTACCCGGACTTTCCCGCCAGCGGCCGCACCCTGGCCACCCGCGAAGCCCGCGGCGAGGACGAGGGGCTGCGCCGCTTCGCCATCGAGTTCGGCGGCGGCCCGCTGGAGGAACTCTCCGACGAGAGCGCCGTTGAACTGGTAGTCAGTGCTTCGAGCGGCAAACTCGTCACCTCCAGAAGTCGGCGCAACCCGCAGACCGGCACCTGGCTCGCCACATTCGATCTGGACCCCGAAGGCGAGGAAGCCATCGAGCTGCGCGCCTTCCTGAAAGATCGCAACCACGCCCTGACCGAAACCTGGAGCTACCTTTGGAAGCGCGCCTGACCGATATCCTCCCAGAAGCCCGCGTCCGCTTTGAGGCAGAGGCCGGCGACAAGCCGTCGCTGTACCCGGGCCAGGTCGAGACGGCGTGCCGCGACCTGCCGCTGCATGGCCTGACGCAGCGCGTCGATCGCTACCTACGTGCCGCCGGCGCCGAGGATGACGCCTTGCGCAGCCGGCTGACCGCGGCGGCCGCCCGCGACCTGCTGGCACAGGGCGCCAGCGCCGAGCCCTCCTGGGCGGAGATCATCGCCGCGGTCGACCGCAGCATCTCCTCGGGCGGCGCGCGCGACGGCGGGCTCAGCGTGATGACCTCGGCGCGCGGCCGTGTCGCGCTGCGCCTGCTCGGCGACCCCGCCGGCCTGCCGCAGGAGTGGGGCACACCGCCGCGCCATCGCCGGGCCATGCCGGCGCAGGACCTTTCTCTGTGGCACCCCCGCGAGGCGATCGGCGCCGAGCGGCTTCATCAGCTCCACCTCAGCCGGAAGGCGCAGGCCTTCACGGCCTGCCTCTGCTGGCTCGCCGTTCTCATTATTCCTTAAGGCCCCGACCTTCATGGGCAGCCCCCCGACAGCCCAGGCCAGACCACGGCGGCGACGCCTGCTGCTGTTCTTCCTGGTCGTCGCCTCCACCCTCGGCGCGGTCCTGGTGCTCGGGACCATCTTCGCCGCCGACGGCTTCTCGCTGCTGGAACTGGCGATCCTCTGCCTCTTCGCCGCGCTCTTCGCCTGGATCACCACCGCCTGCTGGATCTCCGTCATCGGCTTTGCGGTGCGTCTGCTCGGGCTGCGGCGGCGCAACCTCGGCGACGCCTCGAGAACGACCGAGCCACTCGACGGAAGCTCCGCGACGGCGCTGGTCATGCCGGTCTACAACGAGGACCCGGAGCGCGTCGTGGCGGGGCTCAGAGCGACGCTCGACTCGCTCTGCGAGAACACCGCGCGCGGGCAGTTCGACCTCTATATCCTGAGCGACACCACGGACCCGGAGATCTGGCTGGCCGAGGAGCTGGCCTGGAGCCGCCTGAACCGCGAGTACGCGGGCCGCATCGACGTCTTCTACCGGCACCGCCCGCGCAACCTCGCGCGCAAGAGCGGCAACATCGCCGACTTCTGCGAGTCCTGGGGCTACCGCTACCAATACATGGTGGTGCTGGACGCCGACAGCGTGATGTCCGGCGAGTGCCTGACGCGGCTGGTCGGCCGCATGGACCGCAACCCCCGGGTCGGCCTCATGCAGGTGCCACCGGTGCCGGTCATGCGGGAGTCGCTGTTTTCGCGCAGCCAGCAGTTCGCCTCCAGCGTCTACGGGCCGCCCTTCGCCGCCGGCCTCGCCTATTGGCTGGAGGGCGATTCCAACTACTGGGGCCACAACGCCATCATCCGTGTCAGGCCCTTCGTCGAGCACTGCGGCCTGCCGGTGCTGCCGGGACGCGAGCCCTTCGGCGGCGAGATCCTGAGCCACGATTTCGTCGAGGCCGCGCTGCTGCGCCGTGCCGGCTGGGAGGTCTGGCTCGCCGACGACCTGGGCGGCAGCTTCGAGGAGCCGCCGCCGACCCTGATCGACCACGCCAAGCGCGACCGCCGCTGGTGCCAGGGCAACTTGCAGCACATCGGCGTGCTGCTGGCGCGCGGCCTGAAACCGCTGAGCCGCCTGCACCTGGGCATGGGCGTGATGTCGTACTTCTCCTCGCTGCTCTGGCTGCTGCTGCTGGCGCTCTCCGGCCTGGAGGCACTGCGCCAGTCGCAGACCGAGCACAGCTATTTCATCGAAGGCGACCTCTTCCCCAACTGGCCGGTGTCCTACGCCTTCGAGGCGACCACCCTGCTGGCCATCACGCTGACCATCCTCTACCTGCCGAAGCTGCTCGGCTATGTCATGCTGTTCGGCGAGCGGCGCCGCCTGCTGGCCCACGGCGGCGCCGTCCGGGCCTTCGTCAGCGTGGTGCTGGAAAGCCTGATGTCGATCCTGCTGGCGCCGATCCTCATGCTGTTCCAGAGCGGCTTCGTGGTCTCCATCCTGGCCGGCCGCAGCGTAAAGTGGGCCGCCCAGCAGCGCGACGACGGCGAGACCTCGTGGCGCGAGGCGACGGCGGCGCACTGGGGCCACACGGCGGTCGCGCTGGCCGCAGGCATCGCCAGCTACGTCTACATTCCCGGCTTCTTCCTGTGGCTGACCCCGGTGCTGGTCGGCCCGGTGCTGTCGATCCCGCTGTCGCGCTTCACCAGCCGGGTCGACATCGGCCGCCGCCTGAAGCGCTGGGGCATCTTCCTGACGCCCGGCGAGAGCGATCCGCCGCGGGTGCTGCAGTTCCTCGCGCGCAATCTCGACGACCGCGCCGCGGCAGTGGTACCGGAGGCCGGCGCCACCGCCTCCGGCGGCCCCTCGCTGTTCGAGCAGGCCATCGCCGACCCCTTCGTCAACGCCCTGCACCGCACCCTGCTGGAGCGCCAGCCGCGCGCCAAAAGCGAGCGCCTGCGTCTGGACGGGCTCATCGCGCGGCTGCAGGAGAACGGCCCGGCGAGTCTCAGCCAGACGGAAAAGCGCGACCTGCTGTGCGATCCGACCTCGATGGCGACGCTGCACGCCCTGGCCTGGCAGGATGAGCCGCACAGCCCCACGCCGCGCGATGCGGCGGCGCATTAGCAGCGCAACTCCCCTGCCCCCGGAACAAGGCCGAGGGTGACAGTGGAGAGTTGGGGGCCGCTCAGCTCTTGCGGAAGATGAAGGCGGCGAGGACGCCGGCGGCGACG
>DAIQBR010000025.1:18203-18448 GCA_036781105.1 Kiloniellaceae bacterium | reverse complement strand
GGCGGTCGGCGTGGACCGCCGGCACGGCCGCGCCGCCCGGCAGCATGAGACCCAGGGCCTCGCAGAGGATCGCCATGGTGGAGGCGGTGCCCATCACCGCGCAGGTCCCTTGCGTGGTGGCGAGGTTGCCCTCGATCTCGCGGATCTCCTTGTCGTCGACGGTGCCCGCCCGGTACTGCGCCCAGAAGCGGCGGCAGTCGGTGCAGGCGCCGAGCCGCTCGCCGTGATAGCGCCCGGTCGACATC
>DAIQBR010000025.1:0-18177 GCA_036781105.1 Kiloniellaceae bacterium | reverse complement strand
GGCCGGCTTGCCGGCCGAGATCGCGCCCATGACCAGGGCCGGCAGGGTCTTGTCGCAGCCGCCGACCAGCACCACGGCATCCATCGGCTGGGCGCGGATCATCTCCTCCACGTCCATTGCCATGAGATTGCGGTAAAGCAGGCTGGTCGGATTGAGAAAGACTTCGCCCAGCGAGGTGACCGGAAACTCCAGCGGCAGGGCCCCGCCGGCCAGCGCACCGCGCTTCACCGCCTCGACCAGCTCCGGCACGCCGCGGTGGCAGTTGTTGAAGCCGCTGGCCGTCCAGGTGATGCCGACGATGGGCCGGGCCAGCATCTCCTCGGAATAGCCCATGGAACGCGCGAAGGAGCGCCTGAGGTAGGCTGCAAATCCCGGGTCGCCGTAGTGGGTCAGGCCGTTCAGCAGCCCGCGCTTCTTTCCGTCGTCGGCCATCGCTCTCCCCTTCGAAATTCTTGTGCGGACGTCTAGGCGGCCCGCTGGCGTTCCTGGGTCTGGCGCCAGCGCGCCAGCGCTTCCTCGATGACCTTCGTGCCCGCCCCCGGCACGTGCGCCTGCTCGGCGAGATGGCGGCGCCAGGCGCGCGCGCCGGGCAGCCCGTTGAACAGGCCCAGCATATGGCGGGTGATCGACTTCAACGGTACGCCCTCACTGAGTCGCCGCTCCACGTAGGGCAGGAAATCGGCAACGATCTCTTCGCGTGACTTGGGTGCGGCCGCTTCGCCGAAGATGCGGGCATCCGCCTCGGCCAGGATGTAGGGGGTCTGGTAGGCGGCGCGACCGATCATCACGCCGTCGACCTTCTCCAGATGGGCGGCGGCCTCGTCCAGGCTCTGCACGCCGCCGTTCAGAATGATTTCGAGATCAGGGAAATCGCGCTTCAGGTCGTAGACTATTTCGTAGCGCAACGGCGGCACCTCCCGGTTCTCCTTCGGCGAGAGGCCGCTGAGCCAGGCCTTGCGGGCGTGGATGGTAAAGCTGCGGCAACCCGCCGCCGCGATCCGGGCGACGAAGTTCTGCAGTGCCTCATAGGAATCCGTCTCGTCGACGCCGATGCGGGTCTTCACCGTGACCGGGATGTCAACGGCCGCGATCATCGCCGCCACGCCCTCGGCGACCAGTTCCGGCTCGGTCATCAGGCAGGCGCCGAAGCGGCCGCGCTGCACCCGGTCGCTGGGGCAGCCCAGGTTCAGGTTGATCTCGTCGTAGCCACGCGCCGCGCCTGCCCGCGCCGCGGCGGCGAGATCTTCCGGTTCCGAACCGCCGAGCTGCAGGGCCACCGGGTGCTCGCTGGCGTCGAAATCGAGCAGGCGGTCGCGGTCGCCGTGCAGGATGGCGCCCGTCGTCACCATCTCGGTGTAGAGCAGCGTGCGCCGGCTGAGGACACGCAGAAAGGCCCGCTCGTGGCGGTCGGTCCAGTCCATCATGGGCGCGACGGACAGCCTGCGGGTCAGCCTGATCATGGGCCCTATCTACACTCTGGGCGCGGAGAAAACCAGGGCGGCCGGCCGCGCCGGGCGGATGGCTATTCCGCGCGCAGTCTGCCCGGTTTATGATCGTCTCCAACAGGGGATGGGGCCGGATTCGAGCGGCAAACCACCCCGGATGCCATGGCACGGGAATTGCCAGGGAAAATCTTCGCGCTTCATCGAAGCAAAATCAGGGAGACTTCACAGGACATGCACGCCTTCAAGACGTTGCGCTTCGCCGCCTTCGCCGCCGCCCTGGCGCTGACTGCCGTACAGGCACCCCCTCAGGCCCGGGCCGAGACCGACATCAAGTTCACCCTGGACTGGAAATACCAGGGGCCGACCGCGGCCTTCCTGGTCGCCGCCGACAAGGGCTTCTACGCCGAGGAGGGCCTGGACGTCTCGATCGACAGCGGCAACGGCTCGGCCGGCGCGGTGACCCGCGTGGCCAGCGGCGCCTACCAGATGGGCTTCGCCGACATCAACGCGCTGGTCGACTTCAACGTGCAGAACCCCGGCCAGTCGGTGAAGGCCGTCATGATGGCCTACGACGCTGCGCCCTTCTCGCTCTTCACCCTGAAGAAGAACAACATCGAGACGGCCGAAGACCTGGTCGGCCGCAAGCTGGGCGCGCCGGTCTTCGACGCCTCCTACAAGCTGTTCCCGGCCTTCGCCCACGAGACGGGCATCGACGAGAAAGCGGTGGAGCGCGTCAACATGGATCCGGCCCTGCGCGAGACCATGCTGGTCCAGGGCCAGGTCGACTTCATCTCCGGCCACTACTTCTCCTCGATGCTGGACCTCAAGTCGAAGGGCGTGAAGGAGGAGGACATCAAGTACTTCCTCTATGCCGACTACGGCATGGACTTCTACGGCAACGCGGTGATCGCCTCGGGCGATTTCATCAAGGAGCACCCGGAGGCCGTCGAAGGCCTGATCCGCGCCACGCTGCGCGGCTGGAAGGACATCATCGCCGACCCCGAGGGCGCCATCGAGATCGTCGCCAAGTACGACCCGCTGATCGACAAGGCCCTGGAGCTGGAGCGCCTGCAGCTGGCCCTCAAGGTCAACGTGCTCACCCCCTACGTGAAGGAGCACGGCATCGGCGACGTCGACGAAGCGCGCCTGAAGAACGCCATCGCCCAGCTCGCCCTCGCCTATGGCCTGGACAAGACGCCGGAGCCCTCGGCCGTCTGGACCTCCGAGTTCCTGCCGCCGGCCGAGGCAAGGATGCTGCCGCACTGATGTCCGGATCGTTCCTGCCAGCCTGCCAGCGGCCGATCTCGTGACCGCTTTCGTCGAACTGACCCGCGTCACCATGAGCTATGGTGGCGCGGGCGGCGCCGTGCCCGCGGTCGCCGACGCGACCGTGAGCATCGGCCGCGGCGAGTTCGTCGCCCTGGTCGGCCCCTCAGGTTGCGGCAAGTCCTCCCTGCTGAAGATCGTCTCCGGCCTCGCCGCGGCCGACAGCGGCGTCGCGCGCATCGACGGCCGGGCCATCACCGGGTCCCAGACTTCGGGTGGTGGGGCCTCGGTCGGCATGGCCTTTCAGAACGCCACCCTGCTGCCCTGGCGCTCCACCCTGGAGAACGTGCTGCTGCCGCTTGAAGTCAGCCGCGACCACCGCGCCAGCTTCCGCCGCAGGAAGGCGGAACACATCGAGGCGGCCCGCGCCCTGCTGAAGGTGGTCGGCCTGGAAGGCTACGAGAACCACGCGCCCTACGAACTGTCCGGCGGCATGCAGCAGCGCGCCTCGCTGTGCCGCGCCCTGATCCACAACCCCGAACTGCTGCTGCTGGACGAACCCTTCGCCGCCCTCGACGCCTTTACCCGCGAGGAACTGTGGGAGGTTCTGCAGCAGCTCTGGCTGCAGCGGAAATTCACCGTGATCCTGGTCACCCACGATCTGCGCGAGGCGGTCTACCTCGCCGACCGGGTCTACGTCATGAGCAAGCGGCCGGGCAGCATCGTCTACGAGCGGCCCGTCGAACTGGCGCGGCCGCGGACACTGGAGTCCACCTTCGACGAAGACTTCGTCGAGCTGGTGCACCGCCTGCGCGACCACATCGGCGAGGTGCGCGCGGCATGATCTCCTCCCTCAAACTCACGCCCGTGAAGCTCGCGCCCTGGGTCGCGACCATCGGCCTCTTCGTGGTCTGGGAGGCCGCCTGCCGCCTCTTCGCCATTCCGGAGTTCGTGCTGCCGGCGCCCAGTCTCGCGATCGCCGCCCTCATCGAATACTGGCCGGCGATCTGGCAGAACGCCTTCTATACCTTCTGGGTCACGCTGGTCGGCTTCGCGCTGGCCGTCGTCTTCGGCCTCGCGCTGGGAATCCTCACCGGCGCCTCCGCACTGGTCTATTCGGCGATCTATCCGCTGCTGGTGGGCTTCAACAGCATCCCCAAGGTCGCCATCGTGCCGGTCCTGGTGGTGTGGTTCGGTATCGGCACCATCCCCGCCATCCTCACCGCCTTCACCATTTCCTTCTTCCCCATCGTGGTGAACGTGGCGACCGGCCTCGCCACGCTGGAGCCGGAGCTGCGCGATGTGCTGCGCGCGCTGGGCGCGCGCAAGATCGACATCCTGCTGAAGGTCGGGGTGCCGCGCTCCATGCCCTACTTCTTCGCCTCGCTGAAGGTGGCGGTGACCCTGGCCTTCGTCGCCACGGTGATTTCCGAGACCGTCGCCGGCAACGCCGGCATGGGCCACCTGATGCTGACCGCCGCCTCCAGCTTTCGCGTGCCGCTGGTCTTCGCCGGTCTGCTGGTCATCGCCGTCATGGGCGTCGGCATGTACGCCCTCTTCGCCGTCGTCGAGCGGCGCCTGGTCGGCTGGGCCTTCCGCGGCGCAGAAGGCGCCTGATCTTTCCCGATTGGTATCTGCCCCGGTCCAAGGCCCGGCGCTTCGTCGGTCCGCGGCTTGCAGCGGGGCCGGCGGAATGCTTCAACTCTCCCCGGCGGGCGAGAGGGAGAGCGCAGATGAGCCAGACATCGGGCGGCGAGGCCTATGGCGCGATGGCCGTAGCGCGGCGTGTCGCCGCCCTGCGCGAGAAGGTGCGCGGCTGGCAGCGCGCCGGCGCAACGGTCGGCGTGGTGCCCACCATGGGCTACCTGCACGCCGGACACATGGCGCTGGTCGAGGCGGCACGGCGCGACTGTGACCGCGTCGTCGCGACCATCTTCGTCAATCCCAAGCAGTTCAACCGGGCTGACGATCTGGGCAGCTATCCCCGCGACGAAGCCGGCGATGCCGCCAAGCTGACGGCCGGCGGCGTCGACCTGCTGTTCGCCCCGCCGGTGGAAGAAGTCTACCCGGCAGGCTTCCAGACCAGGGTCGCGGTACCGGAGCTTTCGGACTGCCTCTGCGGCGCCTTCCGGCCGGGGCACATGGAAGGCGTCGCCACGGTCGTCACCAAGCTGTTCCTCATGACCCAGGCCGAGCGCGCCTACTTCGGCGAGAAGGATTTCCAGCAGCTCCTGGTCATCAAGCGCCTGGCGCGGGATCTCGATATCCCCGTCGAGGTGGTGCCGGTCGCGACCGTGCGCGACAGCGACGGCCTGGCGCTGTCGTCGCGCAACGCCCTCCTGACGCCGGCGCAGCGCGCGCAGGCACCGGTGATCTACCAGACGCTGCAAGCCATGGCGCAGCGGCTCTCCAACGCGGCGGAAGATGCCGCAAGCGTGCTGGACCGGGGCCGTGCTGAACTGCTCGGCGGCGGCATCGACCGGCTCGACTATCTCGAACTGCGCTGCAGCGAGACCCTGGCGGCGCTCAGCCGGGCCGACCGCCCGGCCCGCCTCTTCTTCGCCGGGTGGATGGACGGCGTCCGCCTCATCGACAACGTGGCGGTGACGGCCTCCGGCGCCTAGGGAGAGCCGGCGGCGGCGTCAGGGAAGCACCTTGACCGCCACGTCGATCAGGGCGGCGCAACCGAAGGCCAGCAGGGCGACTTCCAGCACGGTGGAAAGCTCCGCCGCCATGCTGGAGCGCAGCAGCAGCGGTGGTGGCACACGGCGGAAAGCGGAGAGCAGATAGCGCCAGAGCAGCGCCGCGGCAGCAAGTATGGCCAGCCCGAAGACGAGCTCGACCTGATAGGACCCGAACATCCTCTCGACCCCTATAAAACGGGAGGCCGCTCCGGGGACCGGAGCCACGTCCCGCCGGCAGCATGTGCGTCTTGTATCCACCTCGGGCAATCGAAATTTCTTCAAGGATACAATGCGCAAAGCCGATGGATCGCGGACGCCGGCTTGACTTGCCGGCGCCGGCGTTGTGAGTCCTCTGTGACGGCGGCCCGGCGGTCTGCGACGGGTTCGCAAGCAGTGCAGGCTTTCGACTCATGACTCTGATTCTCAATGCCGCCGGCGGCCTCGGCATTTTCCTGCTGGCGATGGCCATGATGACCGGGGGCCTCAAGGTCTTCGGCGGCGAACGCCTGCGGCGCCACCTGGAGCGCTGGACGTCGACTCCCCTGCGCGGCGTCGCGACCGGGGCCCTGGTGACCGCCCTGGTGCAGTCTTCCAGCGCCGTCACCGTGGCGACCATCGGCTTCGTCAACGCTGGCGTGCTTTCCCTGCGCCACGCGCTGGGTGTCATCTTCGGCGCCAACGTGGGCACCACCATGACCGGCTGGCTGGTCAGCCTGGTCGGCTTCGGCTTCAAGATCGAGGCGATCGCCCTGCCCATCATCGCCCTCGGCGTGGCCCTGCGCGTCGCCGTGGAGAACAAGCGCCTGCGCGGCCTGGGCGACGCCCTGGCGGGCTTCGGCCTGTTCTTCCTCGGTCTCGCCATCCTCAAGGACACCTTTGGTGAGGTCTCCCAGACTTTCGGCACCGCCACGCTCTCGCAATCGGGCGCCGGCCTCAGCAGCGTCGCGATCTTCGCTCTCGTCGGGCTGGTCGCCACGGTTCTGACCCAATCTTCCAGCGCGGCCATCGCCCTCATCCTCACCGCGGCCAGCCAGTCGGCCCTCGGCCTCGGCGCCGCCGCGGCGGCGATCATCGGGGCCAACGTCGGCACCACCTCCACCGCCGCCTTCGCGGTGATCGGCGCCACCCCCAATGCCAAGCGGGTTGCCGCCGGGCACATTCTTTTCAACGTCCTGACCGGTCTGGTCGCGCTGGCCATCCTGCCCCTGCTGCTCTGGGTCACCGAGACGCTCGGCCAGATGATCGGGTTCTCGGACCAGCCGGTCATCGTGCTCGCCCTCTTCCACACGGTGTTCAACGCCGTGGGCGTCGTCCTGCTGCTGCCCTTTGTCGGGCGGCTCAGCGGCTTCCTGCAGCGCCACTTCGTCACCGCCGAGGAGGACATCGGGCGCCCGCGCCACCTCGACCGCACCGTGGCGGCCACACCGGCCTTCGCCGTCCCGGCCCTGGCGCAGGAGTTGCGCCGCCTGCAGGATCTCGTCTGCAGCACCGGGCTTGCCGCCGTCGCCGGGCAGGAAAGCCGCGCGAGCGTCATCGAGCGGCGCGCGGCAGCCATGGTCCAACTCGGCCAGGCAATCGCCGCCTTCGCCGTCGAGGTGCGCATGGAGGGCATGTCGCGCGAACACGCCGAGGCACTCGCCCGGCTGCTGCGCATCGCCCGCTACCTGGACGAGGCCGCAATGCTGCTCTCGGCAGTCCATGCAACAAACCGGGCCGGGCACGGCGTGCAGGATGAGGGGACGCGAGGCGTCGTCCTGGACCTGATGGCGTCGGCCCAGGCCTGCCTCAACCTCTGCGGCCAGCTGGCCGGAGATCGCGAGCGCCTCGCCGGCCTGGAGGCCGCACTTACCGCCTTCGAGGAAAGCTATCAGCAGGCCAAGGCCGCCGTGTTGCGCGCCGCCGCGGTTCACCTGCTGTCAATCGAACAGGCCGACAGCCTGCTCGATGCGATGAGCGGAACCCGGCGCATGATGGAGCAGATCACCAAGGCGACGTCGATGCTGCAGAACGAATCCCTCGCCGTGGACCATTTCCCGCGGGCTGCAGCTGCAGCACAGCCATAGCCCGTCAGTTCTTTTCCTCGCCCTCCAGGGCGCGCTTGAGCCGGCGCAGGATGACGCCGCGCGCCTTGTCGTCGGCGGCACCTTCCAGCCGGTCGCGCAGATCGAGCGAGAACTCCGCGAGGTCGTTGTGCCAGTCCAGGCCGCGCAGGGACTCGCCCGGCAGGCGATGGGGCACCGGACGAAAGCTCACCTTGCCCTCGCCGGCCGCGAGGTCGACGACGTCATCCAGTTGCGGGACGATAATCCGCTCGCCCGGAACCCCGGCGCCTTCCAGCCCCTCCCGCAGCGCCGTCAGTGCCTCCTCTTCGCCATGGGTGAGGAAGATCGCTCCCTTCACCGGCAGGCGCCCCTGCACCCAGGCGAGCAGCTGGTCACCGTCGGCGTGGCCGGAGTAGACGTCGATCTGCCGGATCGTCGCCTTCACCCGCACGTCCTCGCCCTGGATCTTCACCGCCTCGACCCCCTGCGACAACAGGGCCCCGAGTGTACCGGGCGCCTGGTAACCGACCAGCAGCACCGTGGCGTCGCCGCGCCAGAGATTGTGTTTCAGATGATGGCGGATCCGCCCGGCATCGCACATACCGCTGCCGGCAATGATGATGGCGCCGCCGGCGAAGCGTCCGATCATCTTGCTTTCCTCCACCGACTCGGTGAAGCGGATGTTGGGCCGGCGGAAGAGATCCGGCACGTTGACCGTATCCAGCAGCTGCCCGGCATTCTTCACGAAGACCTTCGTCGCCTTGATGGCGAGCGGCGAGTCGAGGAAGACCGGCACCTTGGGCAGCTTGCCGCTGTCGAAGAGGAGAGATAGATCGAGCAGCAGCTCCTGGGTGCGTTCCACCGCGAAGGACGGGATCAGCAGGTTGCCGCCCCGCTTCAGCGCCGTCGAGACCTCATGCTCCAGGATCCGGCGGCGCTTTTCCGGCGTGGCGTCGATGCGGTTGCGCCCGCCGTAGGTCGACTCACAGCAAATGTAATCGAAGTTCTGCGGCGCCTCGGGATCCGGATGGAAAAGCTTGTGTTCGGGGCCGATGTCGCCGGAGAACAGCAGGCGGCAAACCCGCGGCGAGCGCTGGCCCGAAGCGACCTCCACCTCGATGGAAGCGGCGCCGAGAATGTGGCCGGCGTTCCAGAAGCGGGCGCGTACGCCGTCGCCGACCTCCCGCCAGGTTTCGTAGGCGACGTTGGAAAAGGCCTGCAGCGCCATATCGACGTCGGCGGCGGTGTACATCGGCTCCACCTCGGGCCGGCCGCGTTGCGCGTTGCGGCGGTTCAGGCGTTCGACCTCGGTTTCCTGGATATAGGCGCTGTCCGGCAGCATGTAGGTCAAGAGGTCGAAGGTGCCCTCGGTGGCAAAGATCGGCCCCGTGAAACCCTGCTTCACAAGCTTGGGTATCAAGCCCGAATGATCGATGTGCGCGTGGGTCAGGAGGACGAAGTCGATGGCCGCGGGATCGAAGGGAAAGGCGCCGTAGTTCAGTTCCTTCAGGGTCTTCGAGCCCTGGAACATGCCGCAGTCGACGAGGAACTGGCAGCGCTCGGTCTGCATCCAGTAGCAGGAGCCGGTGACCGTACCGGCCGCCCCGCAGAAACTCAGCAACATGCGACGATCCCGACAGAAGAGTGAAACTGCTGCCTGCCATAGCCGGATCGCATGGCCGAGTCAAAGCGGCAGGAGGATGCGGCGGCCCCGGCTATTCTGCCGAAGTGAAGATCGGGGCGGGCAGTTCAACCACGGCACCACCCTCTTTCTCGATCTCGTCGACGCGGTCCAGCCAATCCTCGAGATCCCAGTGCGCGGTCTTGCCGGCGAAGTAGTCCTGCTTCACCTGCTGCAGCAGGGCGCGGGCCCTGGCGATGCGCCCGCTGCGGCCGTCCCAGGCCATCGAGCCCTGCAGCAGATCCTCCGTCGGCACCGACAGCAGGTGAACCAGCCCGGCTTCATAGGGATGCATCAGCGGCATCACCCGCGGCGCCTGGACCGGCCAGACCGCGGAGATCGCCGCCTCGTCGTTCTGCCAGGCCCAGATCGCCCGCAGCAGGCGCCAGTCCTGCTCGGCACCGGCTGGCGTGGCGAAAGCGCGCGCGCATGTAGTGATAGGGAACCTCGACCAGGCGATCCTGCGCCGCCAGTTCGATGGCCGAGCCCAGCAGATGGGCGGCCCCCTTCAGGCCCTTCATCTTCTCCTCGGCGCTCGGCCGGCGGCGCAGCAGCTCACCCGCGCTGTCGCGCGGACGCGAAACCGCAAGCCGCGCCCAGACATAGCGCGCGAGCGACTCCTCCCAGTTCTTGCGGCCCTGGCTCGCATAATGCGACACCCGGCGCAGCGGGCGGTCGCCCAGGGGGTTCACCTCGAAACCCTGCCAGTCGAGCTGCCAGCCCAGATAAGTGCTGTGCGGACTCGGGGTACGGTCACCGACCGTCATCCACACCTGGTCACGCCAGGGCCGCCGCTTGGGATCGGCCGCCACGATGCTGCCGAGCTGGCCGTAGACCTTGCGCGGTACGCGGCCGTAGGCGCGCTCCGCCGTCAGGGGATCGGGCGGTCCCGGCAGGCTGGTGCGGATCGGTTCCAGCGTGTAGTCGCGGCTGGAGCACAGCCAGTCGATCGACCAGTCCACGTCGATGCGCTGCCGGCCGATGTCGTCCTTGAGAGCGGCAACGGTGGAGTCGAGACGCGCGTGGGTGTCCAGCCACTTGCCGAAAGAGCCGGTGAAATGGGCGTCATCCTCGTCGAACGACCGCTCGACCATATCCGGATGCAGGAAATGGTTGGTCTGGGCGACCGCCTCGCCGTCGTACTTCACCGCCTTGACGTCGTCGCCGTTGACTTCGATGCGGACGACCTTGCCGGTCTTGGCGTCGGACACGAAGAACGTCCAGGCCGCAAAATGCCGGGTGTCCTTGGCCAGGTCGACGGCATCGTCGATGCTGCTGCACTCGCGCAGCATGCGCTGCTCGGTGAAGGGCGCGATGTCCCCGGTGCCGGTGAGGAAGCCGCTTTCGGTTTCGGTGGTCGACATCTGATGCAGCGAGACCGAGAGGCCGGCGTCGTTCAGACCGCTTATGCCGCCTGGATAAATGAGGCCGGCGGTGCCGAAGGCGACATACTTGTGCCAGCCGGAATGACCCTCCGTCTCGTCCAGCAGCGAGAGCACCGGAGCTGTGTTCCAATTGTAGAGGTCGGCATCCAGGTTGCGCGCATGCAGGTGCATACCGCCACTGGCGAGATTCCACGGCACGGCAAAGCCGGTGCAGGCGAAGTCGATCCGGTTGTCGGGCCCGGCCATGGCCTGCACCGCGGCGGCGACATCCTTTTGCTTTGCGGCATCGCTGCGCGCCGCGTCGGCATAGGCCTTGGCATCCGGATCGTTCAGCACGGGCAACACCAGCGCCAGGATGGCCGGGGCGCGGAGGGCCCGCACGCCGGGAATGGCGAAGATGCGCGACAATCCGTCCACCAGGTTGCCCACCTCAATGGCAATGATGGCGTCGCGCACCTGAAGATCTTCGAACTTGGGCTGGCCGACACCGTCGCGGTAGCCGGCGCCGAGCGCTTCGACGGCGGCCCGGAACTCCTTGCTGCAGTGGCGCAGCACGCGGTCGCTGTAGCAGCGATACAGCGCCCCGGCGACCTTCGCGAGGGTCGGGTTCTCCAGATTCACCCCGCGTGCGATGGTGGAGATGATTTCCGGAAAGGCCCCGGCCTCGACCTCGCGCGCCAGCAGGCGGGCGTGGTCGTAGGCGATGTCCGGAAAGGCACCGCGCTGGCGGAGCACCAAAAACGGCTGGCCGCCAATGGAAAGGCGTCGCAGGCTGCTCTCCGCCCGCCCGGCGCCGTCCGGCAGCGTCTCGACCTTGTCGAGACCCTCGATTTCGCTGCTCACCTGATCCTCCCCTGCTTTCCACTGCCTCAAGCGTTGTTTACCATAGCAAACTGCGAAACCACTGGCTCAGGCGCAGAGGGGGAAGTCACAATTCGAACACTGGGGACCCGGCTGAAAAGCCGGAATGCCGTGGCGATTTGACCCGGATCAATGCCGCCAGGGGCCTCAGATGCTTCGCTTACCTATGTCAGAGCCAGAAACCTGAATTGAGAGACCGCAATACGATGACCCACGTGCCCCATGAGTTGCATGACGAGTTTCCCGAAGCCGCCGAGGCCGTCCACCGCCTGAAGCAGGAAAACGCACACTTCGCAAAGCTGGCCAACGAATATCACGAGGTGAACCGGGAAATTCACCGTATCGAGGCGGATGTCGAGGCCGCATCGGATGCGCGGGCCGAAGAGCTGAAGAAACGCCGCCTGGCCCTCAAGGACGAGATTGCGGGGTTCCTGAAGCACTAGGATCACTGGCCGCCGTCAAGGTCCGCCGGTCGGCGGCCAGTTCGTCCGGCTGGGCCGGCAGCAGGAGTTCGCCGGGGCCCTGCCGGGTTTCGTAGTACTGGCCGACGAGGACCATGTCGACGACGCCGTCGCCGGCGCGGGAGAGCGGCAGGTGAAGCCGCTTGGTCCAGTGAAAGTCCTTCTCTTCCCAACGGAAGCGGCCTTCCGAGTAGACCGGGGCTGCGCGATCTACCACGGTCTTGTAGAGGCGCCGGGTGAACGCCAGCGTCGCCCCGCTGGTCAGCCGGTCGATGCTCCAGCCGGTAAAATCGACTCCATGCGCGGCGACGATTTCAGTCCCGACCAGGCGATAAGAGATCGATTGGCCACCTTCATCCACGTCGGCAAGCAAGAGGTTCTTCAGCAGCCCGGGGATCGCCATCGGATCCAGGGCGGAGCGCGGCATTACGATCTCCGTGGTGCTGTGGCCCAGCCAAAGATCGTACAAAGCCTGCAGGTCAGAATGCGCGATCTGCCTGCGGAATGAAGCTTGCGACTCTTCAGGGTTGTTCAGCAGTCTGTTCCCCTTGCTCGCCTTTGCCCAAAAAGCTCCGGCCTCATGTCGGAGAATGTAGCCCAGCCGATGGTGCCTTGCCGAGCCCCCAGCCGGCACCAGCACAGCGACGGACCGCTCAGAATCTGTCGATCACCGTAAACCCAAGGGTATCGAAACGCCCCATCGAAGCCAGGACCTCCCCCGCGTCCTCCAGGGCGACCGTCTGAGTCACCAGGCGGCCGGGGTCGAGTCGCCCGGCGGCCACCAGGCGTAGCATCCCCGCGAAGTGATGCGCCGGCATCCCTTTGCTGCCATAGATCTCGAGCTCACCAGCGATCACGTCGTCGATGGGCACCTGCAGCTGGCCGCCCGCCTGACCTGAGGTCATGCCGATTTGCAGGTGCCGTCCGCGCTTTGCCAGACTGCGGACCGCGTTTTCGCAGGTCTGCTGGATACCCAGTGCATCGACCGAGACCTGGGCCCCGCCGCCGGTCAGCTCGCGCACCGCAGACACCGGGTCATCGGCTTCCAAAGCGTTGACGGTGGCAACAGCCCCGAGTTCCCTGGCGAGAGACAGCTTGTCGTTGCCAATGTCGACCGCGATCACCTGGGCGCCCAGGCAGTTGGCGATCTCGACCACGGACAGCCCGACACCGCCGCAGCCGTAGACCACGATCCATTCGCCGGCACCCAGCTGTACCCTGTCGGTCAGGCCGTGAAACGCCGTCATGAAGCGGCATCCCATGCCCGCGCCGGCGAGGAAACTGATTTCCTCGGGCAGGACGACGAGGTTCAGATCGGCCCTGTCGACGGCGACGTACTCCGCGAAACCGCCCCAGGAGCGAAAGCCCGGCATGACGGGATTGTCGCAGAGGTGCGAAAGGCCACCATGGCACTGAGGACAGCTGCCGTCGCCGCCGCTGAAGGGCACGATGACCCGCTGGCCCGGCGCGAAACGGGCCACCTCCGGCCCGACCGCCTCGACGATGCCACACATCTCGTGACCGAGCACATGCGGAAGCTTTAGAAAGCCCGGCCAATGCTCGGCCCAGGCATGCCAGTCGCTGCGGCATATGCCATTGGCCGCCACCTTGATGACGGCGCCCGCCCCGGACGGGTCGGGGGTGGGGACATCGCGGACAACAAGGGGCGCATTGTAGGACTCAAGAATCGCTGCTTTCACTTCGGGCTTGGCTCCAGCGGGAAACGTTTCGGATTCATTCCGGCTTGTCGCTCATCTCGAGATGCAGCAGCTCGCCGTCATAAGGATGGGCGCGGGCGACCGACTCGTCGATCTCGACGCCGAGGCCGGGCTCCTCCGGCGGAATCACATAGCCTGCTTCCCAGCGGATCGGGCGTTTCAGGAGTTCCGCATGGAATCCTCCCCAGGTCTGAATCGACTCCAGGATGAGAAAGTTGGGACTGCAGGTGCTGATCTGAATGTTCGCCGCCCCGACAACGGGGCCACAGTAGAGGTGCGGCGCAATCTGCGCATAGTGGGTCTCCGCCATGCCGGCAATCTTCTTGGCCTCCAGGATCCCGCCGACCCGCCCCAGATTCATCTGCAGAATGGCCGCGGCCTGCGCCTGCAGAAGCGCCGCGAACTCGTACTTCGTGGTGAGACGCTCGCCGCTGGCGACGGGGATCGTGGTGGCCCGGGCGACCTGCGCCATTGCACCCGGCATCTCCGGCGGTGTCGGCTCCTCGAACCACAGGGGATCATAGGGCTCGAGACGTCGGGCCAGCCTGATCGCCGCCGCCGGAGTCATCTGTCCGTGGGTGCCGAACAGCAGATCGCAGGCAGAGCCCACGGCCTCCCGCAGGCGCTTCATGAACAGCTCGCTGCGTTCCAGCGCGGCGAGCGAGAGCTGCCGAGGGTCGAATGCGCTATAGGGCCCGGCGGGATCGAATTTCACCGCTGTGAATCCCAGCGCCAGGTATTCGCTGGCGCGCTGTGCCGCCAGATCGGGATCGCTATAGACCCGGTCGTCTTCGCCGGGCGCAGGATAGAGGTAAGTGTAGCTGCGCAATCGGTCATGCACCCTGCCGCCCAGCAGGTCGTATACCGGCCGCCCGAGCTCCTTACCGATGATGTCCCAGCAGGCCATTTCGATACCGCTCAGCACGCCCAGCAGGGAGGGATCCGGGCGCTGGCTGTAGCCACTGCTGTAGATGCGGCGCCACAGGTTTTCGATCCGGAAGGGGTCGGTGCCGATCACCATCCGCTCGCAGACATCCGCGATCATGCGCTCGACGACCCGTGGATGGAACGGCACCGAGTAGACCTCGCCGATACCCTCTACGCCGCCATCGGTCGTCAGCTTCACAAAAACCCAGAAGCGTCCGCCGAAGTGCGGCGGCGGGGTGCCGACGACAAAGACCTCAAAGCTGCTCACCTTCATAGGCCGGCCCCTCACCGCTCGGTGGCCCCGACGGCTGCGCCAGGGAAATGCAAGGTGGGGGGATTACGCGACCGCAGGACGATTCTCGTCAAGACGTGAAATACCCGCCCCTGCCGCAGGAAGCTGCTGGACAGCGGACAGTGTAACGTTTCTCCTGGCACCTGGAGACACAAGGACGAGAGAGTCTGGCATGAGAATCGCTTTTGTAGGCCTCGGCAATGTCGGCTTCCCACTGGCGCAAAACCTGCTGCGGGCCGGCCATCAGATGACGCTGTTCGACCTCGACGCAAGCCGGGCGGCTCCCCTGGTCGGGCAAGGGGCGACCCTGGCGCCGTCTCTCCGTGCCGCCGCCGAAGGCGCGGAGATCGCCATAACCTCCCTGCCGAATCCGGCAGCCGTGTCCGCCGTGGTGCCCGGCGACCAGGGCCTGCTCTCCGCGCTTTCGCCGGGCAGCCTCTGGATCGAGATGAGCACCACCGATGCCGAGGACATGCGGCGCTACGCGGCGGAGGCGGCGGAACGGCAGATCGACGCGCTGGAAGCGCCGGTCACCGGCGGCGTCAACCGCGCCTGGACGGGCGAGATATCCATCCTGGTGGGGGGAGAGGAAGCGGTCTTCGCACGCTACAAGTCCCTGCTCGCGGCAATGGGGGGCGAGATCGAGCACATCGGACCGATCGGCGCCGCTTCCATCGTGAAGGTCATCACCAATATGCTGGCTTTCGTTCACCTCTGGGCCAGCGGCGAGGCCTTGATGCTGGGCAAGCGGGCCGGCGTCGACCTCGCCAAGGCCTATCACGGCATCCGCATCTCGTCGGGCAATTCCTTCGCCCATGAAACGGAGGGGCAGCTGGTCCTCAACGGATCCTACAACTGCGCCTTCACCCTGGCTCTGGCGATGAAGGACTTCAACCTGGCCTTGAAGCTCGCGCGCGAGACCCAGACGCCACTGCCCGTGGCTGAACTGGTGGAGGACATCTTCACCAGGGCGAAAGATGCCTATGGCGATCAGGCCTGGTCGACAATGGCGGTGAAACTGCTGGAAGACCAGCTGGATGAACCACTGCGGGCGCCGGGCTTCCCGGCCGTGCTGCCGGGAACGGGCGCGCGCTAGGCCGGCCCTGCAGGCGGCGCGGTCGACGGCCGCCACTCCCCGCTGTAGGCTTTCCCGACAAATCCTGGGAAAGGGAGGAAACCGGCCGATGCAGAAGATCCGCTGGGGCGTCTTGAGCACCGCCAAGATAGGCACTGAAAAGGTCATTCCGGCCATGCAGCGCTCGCGGCGCGGCGAGGTGGCGGCCATCGCCTCTCGCGACAAGGCGCGCGCCGCGGCCGTGGCCGGCGATCTCGGCATCCCCAAGTCCTACGGCTCCTACGCAGAGCTGTTCGCCGACCCCGAGATCGACGCTATCTACAACCCCCTGCCCAACAACCTGCATGTCGACCTTACGCTCGAGGCGGTCAAGGCGGGCAAGCCGGTGCTCTGCGAGAAGCCGATCGGCATGGACGCCGAAGATGCCGCGCGTCTGCGCGCCGTCGACGGCGGAGTCCCTGTGATGGAGGCCTTCATGGTGCGCTTCCACCCGCAGTGGCTGTGGGCGCGCGAGCAGGTGCGCAGCGGTGCTCTCGGCGAGCTGCGCGCCATCCAGACTTTCTTCTCCTACACCAACCTCGACCCGGACAACATCCGCAACAAGCCGGAGACCGGCGGCGGCGCCCTGCTGGACATCGGCTGCTACCCGACGGTGGTCAGCCGCTTCCTCTTCGAGGCCGAGCCGGAGCGTGTCTTCGCCCACATCGAGCGCGACCCCACCTTCGGCACCGACCGTCTCGCCACAGCGGTGCTGGATTTTGGCGACGGCCGGCGCAGCGACTTCACGGTCTCGACCCAGGTCACCGCCTACCAGCGTACCCACATCGTCGGGACCAAGGCGCGGCTGGAGGTCGAAATCCCCTTCAACGCCCCGCAGGGCGAGGAAACGCGGATCTACATCGACGAAGGCGCAGAGCCCGGCGACCGCCTGCGCCGGACCCACACGATCGCAGCCTGCGACCAGTATGCCGAGGAATGCGACGCCTTCGCGCGGGTGGTCCTGGGCGAGGAGCCGCTGCCCTACGGCATCGAAGACGCCATTCAGATGATGCGCATCCTCGACGCCATTTTCCGATCGGGCGACAGCGGCAAGTGGGAGCGGCCCGGCAGCTAGCTCACACGGGCGTCGTAGGGGCCGCCGGGGGTCAGCGAGAGGCCGGTCAGCCGGCGGTCGAGATGACGGCTGCGCCAGGCCAGCAGCTTCTCCGCCATTTCGACCCGGACCGCCAGCCAAGCGGGATCGTCGGCGCGGTTGACCAGTTCGCCGGGATCCTCCTGCAGATCGAACAGCAGCGGCGGCAGGCCGGCGAAGTGAACGTACTTCCAGCGCTCGCCGCGGATCACCGCCAGGGAGCAGTCGTCGAGATCGACGCCGAGGGCCGCCTGGGTGGTGCCGCTGGCGACCTCGCGGAAGTCGTATTCCCAGTGCGCCTCGCGGCGCCAGGCGGCGGGCCGCTCGCCGCGCAGGAAGGGGGCGAGCGAGCAACCGTCGGCCGGACCATCGCGGCGCGCGCCCACCGACTCAAGCAGGGTCGGTACGACATCGACGGCTTCCGTGAAGGCGGTGATGCGTCCGCCGAAGCCCTCCGGCCGGCGCGGATCGCGGACGATGAGCGGCACGTGATAGGCCTGATCGAAGTAGCCGAACTTCCCGAGGGTCCAGTGGTCGCCCATCATCTCGCCGTGATCCGAGGTCAGCACGACGACGGTGCTGTCCCAGGCGCCGGCCGTCTTCAGGCCCTCGATGAGACGGCCGATCTGGCGATCGACCTCCGAGATCATGCCCCAGTAGGTGGTGCGCACTGTGCGGAAGGCCGCCTCCGGCCAGTCGGCCACGCGGCGCGTGCCGTCCGACAGGAAGCAGTAGGAACCGGCCTTCGCGGCGTCGAGCCAATGACGCAGATAGGGGTGCTGCGCTGCTTCCTGTGACGGATCGGCGGCGCGCCGGAAGGCGGGGCCGGCGTCCGGGTCGTAAAGGTCGTTGAAGGGCGCCGGCACCACGAAGGGCGGGTGCGGCCGCAGGAAGGAGATATGGGCGCACCAGGGCGCGTCCTGCGGCTGCCCGCCCATCCAGTCGAGGAAGGCTCCGGCCAGGAAGGCGGTCTCGGTCTCGTCCTGGCTGAAGCGCGGCGCCGCGGTCGACGGCAGGGCCGGGCGCCCCTCTTCCGGCCAGAACAGCGCCCAGCGGTCGTCCGGCAGGCGGTGGCCGCGCGCCTCCATCCAGGGAAACCAGGCGGCGTTGTCCTCCGGCAGCTTTACCGCCACCTCGAACCCCGGCAGCACCTCTTCGTAGGTGGCGAGGCGCGGATCGTCGGGCGTGGTGCTGCGCGGATCGACCGC
>DAIQBR010000024.1:15243-19525 GCA_036781105.1 Kiloniellaceae bacterium | reverse complement strand
ATGATCTCCGGGAAGTCGCTGCGGCTGTGCGCCAGGGAGACTACCAGGCCGCGATGCGCGAGTTCTCGCGGCGGGCTGACGACGATCCGAATGCCCAGTATCTGCTGGGCGTGATGTACGAGGAAGGCATCGGCAGCGCGCCGGACCCTGCGCGCGCCGCCGCGGCCTACAGGGCCGCCGGCGGACGCCATCACGCCAAGGCGCAGTATCACCTCGCCTATCTGGTCTGGGAGGGCATCAACCGGTCGTCGACCAATGCCGAGAGGTATCAGGCGCGGGAAATCTTCAGCTACGCGATGCCGCAGATCCAGCGGCTGGCGGAGGCCGGCGACGCCGAGGCGCAGACCATGCTCGGCTACATGTACGCGACAGGGAAGACCTTTGCTGCCGATCGCAAGGCAGCGACGATGTGGTACCGCCGCGCTGCCGAGCAGGGCCATGCCAAGGCCCAGTACGAACTCGGCCGGCGGCTGCAAGGCAGCTACAGCGATCCTTCGGGTGCCAAGGACCTGTCCGAGGCCCTGAAATGGTTCCGACGCTCCGCCGACAACGGCTATCCCGACGCCCAGTTCCACCTCGGCGAGGCCTACAACTGGGGCGTCCTCGGGGTGGCCCCGGACCGCGTCGAAGCCATGGCCTGGTACGGCCGGGCCGCGGCGCAGGGCCACGCCGGGGCCGCCTTCGCGCGCGAGCAGCTCGGCGCGCGCCTGACACCTGAGGAGACAGCCGCGGCGCTGAGATCCGCGGACAGGGTCGCCGCGCGGTCCGGCGGCTGCCGCTGAAGCCGAGCCCGTCTGCCGCCCGCACCTTCGCTGCTGAAATCCTTCCCGTCTCGCCTTATGGTTGACCCCCGCCCGACCATCGGGGCCGGCGGAAGGGCTGCTGTTGCGGCCCGCGACGGGGAGTTTTCGCGTGGAGTACTTCATCGGGGCTGCCGCCTGCCTGGTGGTCGTGCTGGTCATAAACAAGGCCAATGCCTGGCTGAAGCGCCGCGCCGAGCAGCGGCAGTCCGCTGCGCCGGCCCCGGCACCGGCGCCTCCGACCAGTGCGGCGGCGGAGATTCACGCCATCGCGCGGCGGCTCAGCGACTTCTACCGGGCGAGTTCGCACCCGGAGAGCCTTGCCGAGGGCAGCGAGGAGTTCAAACGCGCCGTCGGCATGCTGTGCGGAGCGGAGTTCACCCCCGACGAGCTGATGAGCTATGCCGCCGGCGACAACGCCGTGGTTTCCTGCTTTGCGCTGGAGGCGTTGCATCGGCGCGACGACGGTGGCGCGGTGTTGGGCCAGGTATTCGACTGCGTCGGCACCATCGCGCCCTGGCCCCAGTACTTCGCTCTGCGGTTCCTGGCCGGGAAGGCCGGCCCGCAGGACAGCCTGATCGGTCCGGTGCTGTTCCGCACCGCCGGCTACCTCGACTACCGGCTGTCGCGGGGCTTCATCGCCCAGTTCGTGAAGCAGCGGCTCGAGGCGGGGGAGGTGCCGGATTTTGCCGTCGAAACCGAGGTCGTCCCCGACGCCGAGGGCCGCAAGAACCTGCGCAGGTTCCTCGTCAGCCTGGAACCGGAGCTCGGCGGGCCGCCGCTGGAGGCCCTGGACCGCTGGACCTCGACGCGCATCGACGAGGAGGTGCTGCAGGCCGCCGGGCGTCTGTGGAGCGATCGCGATTCGGCGGCGGCGCGGGCCATCATCGAGCATCCCGCGCTAAGCGACGCGATCGGCCTTCTGGAAACCTCGCTCACTGCGCCGCGTCCGCAGTCCCTCCTGCTGGTGGGTGAGCGCGGCGTCGGCAAGACCGTGCTGCTGCACGCCCTGGCCAAACGCCTCTACGGCCAGGGTTGGCGCATCTTCATCGCCGGTCACAACGACCTCGTTGCCGGGCGCAAGTACATCGGAGAGTTCGAACAGCAGCTGAAAGCGGTGCTGGCGCAGCTCGGCGAGGGGCGGCGGGTGGTCTGGTTCATTCCCGACTTCCACGCCATGGCCCTCGCCGGACGCCATCGCTACAGCCCGTTGAGCGCGCTGGACATCCTGCTGCCGCTGGTGGAGCAGGGCCAGATCCGCGTCGTCGGCGAAACCGACCTGCGCGCCTTCGAACGCCTTATGCTGCAGCAGCCGCGCGCCGTCACCGCGCTGACGCCGCTGCGCCTCGACCCTTTGCCGAAGGAAGAAACCCTGGCGCTGGCCAGGCGCTGGCAGGAGAGACTGACATCCGACCACGACGAGGCTTTCCTCGCCCAGGCCTGGGACCTCTGCCAGCAGTACCTCAGCGACCGCGCCGCCCCGGGCAATCTGCTCGGCCTGCTGGAGACCACCCGTACGCGCCTGGAATCCACGGCGCCGGCCGGCCGGCCCCACGTCGGCCTCGATGACGTCCTCACCACCCTGGCGACCCAGTCCGGCCTGCCGATGGAGGTGCTCGACCAGCGCCGCGGTCTCGACCTCGACGCCCTGCGCGCCCGGCTGTCGCAGCGTGTGGTGGGCCAGCCCGAGGCGGTCGACTGCCTGGTCGAGCGCATTGCCATGCTGAAGGCGGGTGTCAACGACGCCGGCCGCCCGGTCGGCGTCTTTCTCTTCGCCGGGCCCACCGGAACCGGCAAGACCGAGCTAGCCAAGACCCTGGCCGAGTGGCTCTTCGGCGACCCCCAGCGCCTCATCCGCGTCGACATGAGCGAGTTGCAGACGGCGGAGAGCACCGACCGACTGCTCGGTCAGCCCGGCGACGCCGGGGCCGACTCGCTGGCGGAGCAGATCCGCCGCCAGCCCTTTTCGGTGGTTCTGCTCGACGAGTTCGAGAAAGCTCACCCCAACATCTGGGATCTCTTTCTGCAGATCTTCGACGACGCGCGCGTTACCGACCGGCGCGGCCAGACCGTCGACTTCCGCCACACCATCATCATCCTGACGTCGAACCTGGGCGCCACCATCCCGACCGGTGTCGCCATCGGCTTCGGCAGCAAGAGCGGCGGCTTCGATTCCGGCGAAGTGCATCGCTCCGTCGAGCGCGCCTTCCGCAAGGAGTTCATCAACCGCCTCGACCGCGTCGTCGTGTTCCAGCCGCTGACCCGCGCGCTGATGCGCCAGATCCTGCAGAAGGAACTGGTCGATGCCTTCCAGAGGCGCGGTCTGAAGAACCGCACCTGGGCGGTGGAGTGGGATGAGAGCGCCATCGACTTCCTGCTCGACCGCGGCTTCACGCCGGACCTCGGGGCACGCCCGCTGCGCCGCGCCGTCGAGCGCCACCTGCTGTCGCCCCTGGCGCTGACCATCGTGCGCCGCCAGGCGCCGGACAGCGACCAGTTCCTCTTCATTTCGGCAAAGGACGACCGCCTGGAAATCCGCTTCGTCGACCCGGCCGCCGAGGAAGCCGCGCCGGCGTCGTCCAGCGATGCGGCCGAGCCGGGGAACGGCAAGCTGACGCCGCAGTCGGTGCTTGCGCATCCCCAGGGCAGCGCCGAGGAGCTTGCCGCGCTGCGCCGGCACTACGAGGCGCTCTGCGCGACGGTCGAGGACGCCCGCTGGCACGAGTTGAAGCAGATGGCGCTGCAGGAGATGAACGCCTCCGACTTCTGGTCTTCGCCGGGCCGCTTCGCGACTCTCAGCCTCGCCGAGTATATCGACCGCATCACCGCCGGCCTTGACCGTGCGGGCTCGCTGCTGCGCCGCCTGGAACAGGGCGCGCGCGGCGCCAGGGGCGCCATCCCGACTGATCTGCTGTCGCTGCTGGCGCAGAACCTCCATCTGCTGCAGGCGGCCTGCGCCGACGTCAGCGAGGGCAGTCCTGCCGACGCCTTCCTGTTGGTCGAGGCGCGGCAGGACGGCACTCAGGACATTGCGATGGCGCGCGACTTCGCCGCCCGCATCGCCGGCATGTACGAGGGCTGGGCCGAGCAGCGCCGCATGCGTTTGCTGCGGCTCGACGGCAGCCCCGGCGGCAAGCCAAATGCCGCCGACGGCGGCAACGGCACCTTCCGCCGCGTCTATGCGGTCTCCGGCTACGGCGCCCACCGCTTCCTGGCGCCGGAGTCCGGCCTCCACGTGCGCGAGCGCCCCAGCAGCCGGCCGCGCCAGTTCGAACGCGACACGGTACATGTGCAGGTCGCCGCGCAGCCCGAGGGACCGTCGCCGGGCGACGAGCAGCAACTGGCCCGCGCCGCCGAGCGCGCCCTGGGGGAGGGCGGCGACAATCTTTCCATCGTCCGGCGCTACCGCGAGGGGCCCGCGCCCCTGGTGCGCGACAGTGCCAACGATCGCCGCTCCGGCCGCCTCGACTTCGTTCTGCAGG
>DAIQBR010000024.1:14972-15233 GCA_036781105.1 Kiloniellaceae bacterium | reverse complement strand
CGACCTGCTGTAAAGGCGCCACATTCACGTTCTCTTGCTGTGCAACCGGCGCAGGCGTAGAATTGCCGCAACTGTTGTTCGGGCACCCGTTGGGGGGCCGTTCAGCATGTCGAAAACGACACTCCTCACGGGCGCCCAGGCTGCAGCTCCTTGCAGCCAACGAGGAGGAGTTG
Organism: Kiloniellaceae bacterium; assembly: GCA_036781105.1. GTDB lineage: Bacteria > Pseudomonadota > Alphaproteobacteria > Kiloniellales > Kiloniellaceae > Pelagibius. The sequence continues at coordinate 15,060 of DAIQBR010000024.1, read as the reverse complement.
TCATGAGTATTCTCGCAAAAGACCCGCTTCACGGCAGCGATCATCAAGGCCGGCACTGGCTCGCCCAGCATCGCGGCTGGGAGGATGT
>DAIQBR010000024.1:12504-14942 GCA_036781105.1 Kiloniellaceae bacterium | reverse complement strand
GCTGATTGTTCTGTCGCCGGCTCTGGCCGGTGCCGAGGCCAGTGTCGCCCTCATCACCAGCGCCGGACTTGCGGGCGTCATCATCACCATGTTGGCGCTGCTCGAGTTGATGTCGCTGGAGCGCTGGGAGGAGATCCTGGAACTGGTGGCCGGCCTCTGGGTCGTGCTCTCGCCGCTGGTGTTCGGCTACGGCGGCACCCTGCGCGTCGCGCATTACCTGCTCGGCGGCCTGGTTGCAGCGCTGGCGCTGTTCGAACTCTGGCAGGACCGCAACCGGCATTTCGCCGACTAGGCTGTGAGACAGCCGGCGCCCCGGCGCGGAACAGCCAGGGGGCTCATACCTTGCCGCCCAGATTGCCGACCGCCCGGCGCAGGCCGTCGGCGCGCTATCTGGGGTAGGAAAGGCGGCTTCAGAAACCGGGGCCGCCGGTCTTTTCCAGTTTTTCCAGGATGATGAACCCGATCTTGACGGCGAGGAAGAGCAGCACAAGGGCGATGGCCGCGTTGGTGTAGCGGATAGCTCTCCCGTGCTTGACGGGCGGCTGTGCGGCGCGGACCGCAGGTGCGGCGGCAGCAGGCCCGGCGGCCGGGGGCGAGACGCCGGGCAGGGTGACACTGGTTGCCGTGACCCGGGCTTCCTGGGGCTGGCCGCTGCTGTCGGTCCAGCGGATGTAGCAGTACGGCACACCCTCCTGGTCGATGGTCTCCAGCGCTGCGGCCTGCAGATCCTCGAAGGTCTCGGCCATGCCAATATGGCGGCGGATATTGTCGTAGAGATGGTACATCGCAAAGGGCAGCAAAGTGTCTGCGGTGCCTGTCGGACCGGTGGCCCGCGACACGATGATCGCGCCTGCTGCGTTAACATAAGGTTGAGTGATCGAAGACCCTGTGCACGTAATGATTTTGATTGGTCGGCTTGAATATTTTGCGTAGGGCGGCCCCGGGAAGTCCTTGCCTTCTTGCGGGCTCATGGCCGCAGGGTCCTGTTCCGCCGTCGTGCTTCACAGAGGGGGGAACGAGGTTCCTGGCTCAAGCTCGGCGACGGCGCGACGCAGGCCGTCCGCGAGGCGGCTCTGGCGGTCGGCGCCCCGGCCGAGACGCTCCAGCTCTTCAGCGCTCTTTGGCGCAGCGAATGTGATGGTGACGCGGCCGAAGCGCGGGAATCTGCGATCACGGGGCAGCGCTGCGTAGGTGCCGGAGATCCGCGCCGGCACGGCGCGCGCGCCGCTGTGCTGGAGCACCTGCCCGATGCCCGGCAGGAAACTCCCAAGCCGGCCATCGCGCGAACGCCGGCCCTCCGGAAACCAGACCAGAATCTCGCCCCGCCCGAGCACCGTTTCGCCGAGGGCGAGGCTGCGCGCCGGCGCGCGGTCGGGATCGACCGGGAAGACCCTGGCGATCCGGCTGAGCAACCGCCAGGCCGGGCCGGTGAACATCTGGCCGGTCCAGCCGGCCCAGTGGACCTGCTGCAGCAGCCGTGGCGGCAGCGCCGCGGGGACCATCAGCGGGTCGAGGTAGCTCGCATGGTTCGGCGTCACGACATAGGGTCCTTCGCGCGGCAGGTGCTCAATTCCTTCGACCCTCAGCCGGAACAGCAGGCGGATGACCAGCCGGTTCAGCGCATAGACGAGAACGGCGAGCAGCGTCAGCAGCGGGCCGAGCGGCTGCAGCCACCTGGCGTCCTCGGCGATGTCGGCCGGCATCACCGCGCCTGTCGCTGCCGCTGCCGCATTGGCTGCCGCCAGGAGGTCGCGCAGCGTCACGATGCCGGCGATGGCGTCGCCGGTGAGTTCGATGCCGAAGCGCTCCTGGATTTCCAGACTCAGGGCCACCCAGTCGAGCGAGTCGATCTCCAGGTCGAGCTGCGGGCTGGTATCGAGCGTGAGGGGCTTGCCGGGAAAACGCTCGGCCAGCCAGGCCCAGAGATCCCCCGCCGGCGCCGAGGCGAGGAGACGGCGGTCCGCTTCCGACAGCTCGGGTGCGGCCTGCGGCCTGCCTTCGCCTTCGGCGGACTCGTAGAGCCTGGTCAGCAGGTGGCGCTTCAGCTTGCCGAGATGGGTGCGCGGCAAGGCAGCGTGACTCAGGCGGAAACCGGAGATGCGCTGATGCGACGGCAGGCCGAGGGAGATGTCCTCGATCGCGTCACGCAGCAGGCTGCGGGCGCTGGTGGCACCGCGCGCACGCAGCGCTTCATCGTCGGGCACGAAGAGCGCGGCGAGTCTTCCCTTGCGCTCGAAGACCGCGGCCTCGCGGATCAGCGGGCTGGCGCCGTAGGCCGCCTCGACATCCTCGGGGAACACGTTCTCGCCGCCGGACAGCACGATGATCTCCTTGGTCCTTCCAACGACATGGAGATATCCGTCGGCGTCGAGAAATCCCAGATCACCGGTGCGGAACCAGCCGTCCGGCGTGAAGGCCTGCCGGGTCGCTTCCGGGTT
>DAIQBR010000024.1:7006-12461 GCA_036781105.1 Kiloniellaceae bacterium | reverse complement strand
CAGGATCTCGCCGAAGGGCTGGGCGGCCTCCGCGGCGATGCGCAGCTCGACGCCGGGCAGTATCCGTCCGGCCGTTTCGGCACGGCCGTGGCCGCGCGTGCTGAAGGTCAGCATCGGCGAGGTTTCGGTGAGGCCGTAGCCGGTGAGGACTTCCCAGCCGAGCGCCTCGAGCCGCCGGGCGGCCACGGCGTCGAGACGCGCGCCGCCGCAGCCGAGGCCCCTCAGGTGCCGCCCGATTTCCCGGTGCAGTGTTCTGAAGGCAAGCCTGCCGATGCGCAGGCCGAAGCGCTTGCGCAGTTGCGTCGAGAGCGCGAGCAGGATGCGGAACAGCGCGCGCGCTACGACGCCGCGCTGGGCGGTTTGGCGCTCGATGACGGAAAGCAGGGCGGTGTAGAGGCGCGGGACCCCAAGCAGGATCGTCGCCCGTGACGCCCGCAGCGCCGTGGTGATCTGCGGGCCGCTGAGGCCCGCCGGCAGCACCACCGTGGCGCCGCTGGCCAAGCTGCCCAGCAGGCCGACGGTGAAAGCATAGGCGTGATGCAGCGGCAGCGGCAGCAGAACCCGATCGCGCGGCCCGGCCAGCCCGCCGGCGCGCAGCGCCTCGACGTTGGCGAGAATGTTGCGGTGAGTCAGCGGCACGGCTTTCGGCGTGCCGGTGGTCCCGGAGGTGTAGAGCAGGCAGGCGCAGCTCTGCGGGTCGATTTCCGGCAGCGCCCCCTTGCCGTCGCTCTGCAGGTCCCGCCAGGCCCAAACGTTCGGCGCTGCCGCGCTGCCGGGGTCATCCAGCACCACGACCTGCAGCCCTGCGGCGCCGTCGAGACCTGCCACGGCCGGCAGGTGGGCGCGCGCGGTGAAGATCCGCCGCGCGCCGCAGTCCGCGACCACACGCGCCAGCTCGCGGGCGCCGGCGAGATCATCCAGCGGCACCACCAGGCCGCCGGCGCAGACCACCGCGAAGTGGGCGATCACCCATTGTGCGGAGTTGGGCGCCCACAACAGGACCGGTTCGTCGCGTTCCAGGCCGTCGCGGACCAGCCCGCGCGCGAGCCGGGCGATATCTTCCGCCAGTTCGGCATAGCTGTGCGCCCGCGCAGCGCCCTCGCCATGAACGATGACGGCGGGTGCGGAACCGTGGCGGGACAGGTCTCCCGCCAGGGCGGCAAGGCTCTCGTAGCGGTTCAAGCGGACCGCCTTCCTCGCGAGTTCCAGGGGCGAAGCGAGGTCTTTTGGGACCGCCCCTCCCTACCACGGGGGCCGCGCTGTCTCGTTGATGCGGGTCAATTGAGCCGCGCCGCGCGATTCCCGTGGTTTCTACCGTGCCACCCGGTAGAGACGCTTGTACTCGCCGGGGTTCTCGTTGATCGAGTTGGTCGCGTCCAGGAAGACGCGCAGCTCCTCCGGCGTCATCGCCGCGGTTTCCAGCTCCAGGGTCTGGCGGCGGATCGGTACGCACTGCGCGATGGGCGTGCCGGCCGGCAGCGTGCCGACGAAGTCCGGGTCCGTCCACACCGCGGGGATGTGGGTGAAGACGTCGTGGTAGCGGTCGTTGTCGACTAGGCCGGTGATGGTGCGGTAGGGCAGGTCGAGGCGGTTCAGCGGGTGGGTGTAGAGGATCGACCAGCCGTCCTCCGGCTCGGCGGCCCAGAGGTTGCGGAACTTCACCGGGATCCAGCCGGGCTTGAACAGCGGCGAGCCGTCGACCTGCTCGGCCATGTGGAAGTGGATCGGCGAGCGCGGCACGTGCGGCGGCAGGTCGTCCGGCAGGCCGTCCCAGTGCCAGTCGAAGCGCCCGCGGTCGACGTGCAGGTCGCAGGCCAGCGGCAGCAGGAAGCCATGGGTCATGGCGTCGATCACCGGCGGGCAGCCCTTCACCGTCTTCACCTCTTCCTCGAAGTCCGGCGCCCAGGCGGTCAGCGGCATGGTCTTCAGCCAGTCCGGCAGGCCGCGCTTGGCGGGCAGCGGCTTGGGAAGATAGGGCTCCAACTCGGGATAGCAGCGAAACTTTATCTTCATGAGGGGGCGTCCAAGAGCTCGCGCTTCAATGCGTCGAGGTCGAGCCAGAAGCGGCCGTTGGGCTGATCGACCAGGGCGAAAAGCACGGTCTTGAAGAGCTTGGGGTTGTGCCGCACCGCTTCGCGGTAGTGCGCCATCGCGTCTTCCAGCTCGCCGCCGCGCTGCAGGGTGATCGCCAGTTCCAGGTGCGCCCAGGCGTAGTCCGGCTTGATCGCCAGGGCCCGGCGGTAGCGCGTGACGGCGCCTTCGGGGTCGCCCAGCCGGCGGCGGATGTTGCCGATGCGGATTTCCGCCTCGGCGAAGCCCGGGAAGATTCCGATGGCCTGCTGCAGCAGGGCCTGCGCTTCCGCCGCCCGGCCGGCCTGCAGCAGGTCCAGCGCGCGGTTGCGCAGTTCGGCCGCGGCCTTGATCTGCGGCGGCGGCGTGGACGGGCGGTTCTCGGCCGTATTCGGAAGGGGGCTCGGGGGCATGGCAGGCAAAAAGCTAGTCCGTCGACTCAAGCGCGGCAACGGAAAGGCGCCGCGCTTGCTTCTTTACCCTGGCAGCCCGGGCCAGCCCCGGCCCTCGCGCCACCGGTGAGGTCCGCGAGAGCACCTTCTCCGGCCTAAGCGGAGTGAAGAATTATCTATATATTTCAGTGTGCTGTATATCAATCACGCCGCCGCGAATCGCAGCCTTGTGCGAACGAAGGTCTGCATACAATGGGATTAGTTGTATGCTGCCGTTTCCCCTCTCGGTTGAAAGGCAATTTTAATCAATTCCGACTTAGTCTTCGGTAGACCCTGTTTTCGCGATCGCCGCCGCACCGAGGGGGCCGCTATGTCCTTCAGGCCGATCATTCTGGCTGAAGACCACGACAAGCTTCGCCGTGTCTACGCCGACATGCTGGAGGGCGCCGGCTTCAAGGTGATGCGCGCCGCCGACGGCGAGAAGGCCATCGCCCTGCTGCACAAGATCGAGAACCCCCAGCTCATCATCCTGGATGTGATGATGCCGAACATGAGCGGCATCGAGGCCTGCATCCGCATGCGCAAGATGCAGGGCCCCAAACCTTGTCCCATCCTGTTCCTCACGGCTCTGGACGACCCCGGCGACGTGCTGAAATGCCTGCGTGCCGGCGGTGACGATTTTCTCATGAAGTCGGCGCCGCTGGCCGAGATCCTGGCGCGGGTGCTGCACTGGGCGCGGCGCGGCGTATCCGACGAGGGCAGCGAGCGTCATGGCAAGGCGATCAAGGCGCTGGAGCAGATCGCCGGGCTGTCGCCACCCCCTTGCGAGCCGGCGGCTGTCGGTGAGACCGCTGACGGCCCCGACTGACCGCCGGGCTCCCGGCCCGCCCGCCTCTCAGCCTGAGACGACGGCTATCCAGCCCTAGGCCAGCGGCGCCGCGGCGGCTGCCGTCCCGGCCTTGCGGCAGAGCGTCAGGCAGGCGCGCAGATGGATCTCCTGCGGGAAGTCGTCGGTGGCGAGGATCGGCTCCAGGCCGAACTGTGGCAGCTCGTCGATTCGGCCCTGGAAGTAGTCCTGGCGGATGATGTTGAGGCGCGGCCAGAGATAGCGGTTCACGTCGCGGAAAGGTTCGATCATCAGCGTCCACTTCGCGGCGACGCGGGCCATCTCGCCGAGGGCCTGGGCGCGGATGCGCTCCATCTGCTCCAGCGCCAGCACCGACATGACGAGGTCGAAGCTGCCGTCGGCGAAGCTCAGCTGCGCGGCCGAGCCCTGGTGGATCTCGACGCGCTTGAAACCTTCGGGGTCGCGCGGCGGCAAGGGGGCATAGTCGACGAGGTTCGCCGGCAGCGCGCCGGCCGCCTTCAACTCGGCGAAGAGCCGCGGGCCCGAATCCGTCAGGTCGACGCCGGCAAACTTCACGTCCGGAAAGCGGTTGGCGAGCAGCAGCAGGTTGATGCCGTTGCCGCAGCCGACCTCCAGCACCGACTTCGGCTGCAGTTTCTCGATGAGCGCCGCGATCAGCAGGTGGCGAAAGCGCGCCGAGCCGTAAGTGCTGGCCAGGAAGCGACGCTCGCCCCACAGCCAGGGGGCGTAGTTGTCGTGCGAGGCCGCCGGGTCGTAACCGGCGTAGCCGATCGCGCTCCACTTGGTGCCGTAGGAGTCCTTGATGACTTTGTCTGTGCGCTCGGCCACCTTGGGCCTGCCGCCGATCAGCTTGCGCCTGATGTTCTTGAAGATGCGCTTGCGCTGCTTCTTTACCCCGTCGCGCCACGCCTGCGCGTTGGCGTCGTTCTCCGGCAGCGTGAAGGGCGCGAAGGCTTCCCAGAGGGCGGTGCGGTCGACACCGAGTCCGCAGCTTTCCAGTTTAGTTCTCTGCACCGCTTGACTCGCCTTTCTGCTGTCCGGCTGCGATATGTCCCGCCCGATAGCCGAAGGCGCCGCGCAGATGACTCTCCATCCGCCGGCCGACGGCACGCGCCGTGGCGGGATTCAGGTCCTCGACGAAGCCGCCGACAATGCCGCGGCGCACTTTGGCCGCCTGCGGATTGTCGAGGTTCCGGGCGCTGAGGCGGCCGGAGCGGAACTCCGAGCGCGCTTCCATCCGCTTCAGCCGATCGAAGGCGGATTCCTCGATGCAGGCGTCGAGCGCCGCTTCGTCGACAGCTTGGCCAAGATGGCGCAGCACCGTCGCGAGTGCCGCTGCAGGGTCGGCGTGGACATCCTCGTAGCGCAAGACGACCGCCTCGCGGTGCCCGGCCAGGAAATCGTTCCACAGCTGGTAATAGCGCAGGGCCGTCGCAAGGCCGCCCTCGTCGGCGTCGATGAAAGCCTCCAGCGGGCCTTCCCAGTCGCGGTCGCGGTGGACCCGGTGAGCATAGAGCGACACGATGACGTCGCGCGGATCCCGCGCCAGGAATATCAGCTTCTTGCGGGCCAGGCGGCGGCGGTCGATGCGCACGCCTGCCGGCGCGCCCTTGTAGTCCACTTCATGCGAGAAGTAGATCCGCGGCACCCGCGGGTCCAGCAGGTGCAGGTTGGCGAAGTCGATGAGCAGGTCTTTCGGCGTGCCGTAGAGACGTGCGAAATAGAGCGTCAGCATCGCGCGCAGCCAGGTGCGGCCGCATTTGGGATAGGACACGACGACGGCGTCGCAGAGATACAGCTTGATGCGGCGGTCCAGTCGGCGCGCCACGGCCGGGGGCAGCAGCGTCTTGATGATTTTCTGGAAAGGATACTGCCGGGCCTGCGCCATGGATCCCACTCAATCCGACCGGCGAGGGGGACCGGTCCTGAAGCCGCGCCGCGGGAATGCCGCAGCAGGCGAGAACCTCTTCCACGGCGACCTTTGTTGTCAAGGCGAAAGGCGCGCCTGCTGGGCTTCACAGCGGCGAAACAGGTCTTGACCCCCGGGGGATTACCGCAAATAGATGGGGCATGTACGGTGTTCTGCGCATCTTCTACGAGGCCAGGGGGACCAGGCCGTGGCTGG
>DAIQBR010000024.1:0-6996 GCA_036781105.1 Kiloniellaceae bacterium | reverse complement strand
TCCTGTCCTGCCTGCTGGTGGCGGGTATCGCCGAGGGCTTCGGGCTGGCGACACTGCTGCCGCTGTTGTCGCTCGCCATCGACGACGGGGCCCACGAGACCTCGGCCTACGCCCAGTATCTGGAACAGGCGCTCGCTTTCGTCGGCCTGGCGCCGGAGGTGGCCGTGCTGCTCGTGCTCGTGGTCACGGGCATCGTCATAAAGTGCGTACTGACGATGGCGGCGATGCGCTATGTCGGCGCGGCCGTGGCCCAGGTGTCGACCGGCATGCGCGCCGAGTTGATCAAGAATCTTCTGAAAGTGCGCTGGGGCTATTTCACCCGCCAGCCGATCGGGCGCATTGCCAACGCGGTCAGCAACGACGCGACCCGCGCCGGGCAGGGCTACCTCATGGCGGCGAATTTCCAGGTCAATCTGATTCAAACGGTGATCTACAGCTTCGTCGCGGCGCTGATCTCCTGGCGGCTCGCCCTGGCCGCCCTCGCGCTGGGCGGCTTCATTGCGCTGACCCTCAACTACCTGGTGCGCGCGAGCAAGAAGGCGGGACGCCGCCAGCAGCGCCGCACTTCGGAACTGGTGATCTATCTCAGCGATGCGTTGAGCAACATCAAGCCGCTGAAGGCCATGGCCAAGGCCGGGAAGTTCTCCAACCTCTTCGACCGCAAGATCGCCCAGTTGAATACCGCCCTGCGCCGCCAGGTGGTTTCGGTGAACGACCTGAAGAACCTCGAAGAGATTATGGTCACGGTGGCCGTTGCCATCGGCTTCTTTGTGGCGACCACGCGATTCGACGTGCCGGTCTCGGAGCTGCTGGTGGTCGGTGTACTGCTCTACCAGGCGGTCTCGGCAGTCGGCAAGATGCAGCGCCAGTTCCAGAAGGCGGTGCTCTACGAAGCGCCCTACTGGGCCTTGCGCGAGTTGATCGACGAGACCGCGGCAGCGCCGGAGCCGGCCTCGGGGACGGTCGTGCCGACGCTCGAGCAGAGCTGCCGCTTCGAGGGAGTCAGCTTTGCCTACGCCAAGGACAACGTGCTGGATCGGGCAACCGTCGAGATCCCGACCCGCGGCCTGACGGTGATCACCGGCACATCGGGCGCCGGCAAGACCACCCTGACGGACCTGTTGCTCGGCCTTTACCAGCCGAGCGGCGGCCGCATTCTGGTCGACGGGGTCCCGCTCAACGAGATCGATCTCGAGGCCTGGCGCGGGATGATCGGCTATGTGCCCCAGGAACTGATCCTGTTTCACGACTCGGTGCTCGCCAACGTCACCCTGGGCGACCCGAAGATCGACGAAGACAGGGCCCGGGCCGCATTGCAGGCGGCCGGCGCCTGGGATTTCGTCTCGGCCATGCCGGAGGGTATTCACAGTGTCGTCGGCGAAAAGGGCGCCCTGCTGTCAGGCGGGCAGCGCCAGCGTATCGCGCTGGCGCGCGCGCTCGCGGGCGAGCCGAAGCTGCTGATCCTGGACGAGGTTACCTCGGCGCTGGATCCGGAAACCGAGCGCGACATCTGCCGCAACATCGACGAATTGAGCGCCAACATGACCATCCTGGCCATCACCCACCGAGAGGCCTGGACCGACATCGCGCAACGCACTTACCGCGTCGAACGCGGCACCATCGAGCTGGTGAAGGACGGCCGCAGCCTGAAGCGGCCGGCCTGAAGCCGCATGGCCGGCGCGCGCGAAGCGCCGCGTCGGACCAAGTGCCGCCGAGACGCAGGCCTCAGCTGCTTTCGATGTTGATGGTGAGCGTGCGGCGCAGGATGGTGGGATCGTTGCCGGTCATCGGCCAGACCGCATGCCAGGAGTTGTAGGTCTTCACGAAAACCAGGCACTGGTTCGGCTCAAAGGGGTAGGTGCGCAGGCAATCCACCTCGTCGAAATTCATGTAGTCGTTGACGAGGTTGAAGCTGCGGGTGTGGTCCTTCGGCATGACCACGCTGGTGCCGCCGCCGAATTCTTCGCGCCACTCGCCCTCGCGCAGCATGGGGATCACCATGGTGACCACCTTGGACGGCGCGTCTGTGTGCGGTCGGATGCTGCCACCGGTGATCGGCATCGAGGAGAACTCGAAGCGTGACTTCAGACTCGGAAAGTGCGGCTGCGGGCTGCCGCGCCGCAGCGCCTTGGCCCGCTTGGCGAGGCGCTGGCCGAGCGGCACTTTGGAGAGGCCGAGGTCCACGTTGTGCGCTTTCAGCACCTCGAGGGTGTGCTCGACAAAGGCGTCGCTTTTTACATAGTCGTAGAAGCGCCGCCACACCGGGTTGCGCCGCAGGTGCGCATAGTAGCCCCGGCCGTTGTTAAGCTGCGAGAGCGACAGCTTGACGCCGTGGTACTCCTTCGACACGAAAACGCTGTCGTCGGGAAAGGTCTCGATCAGTTCGTCGTAGAGCCCGGGCGCCAGGGCACCCTTGGCGATGCCGATGGGATAGGGGTCGTAGTCGAACCTGATGTTCTCGAGATTCAGCATGGCTAGGCCGCACGCTCCGCTGGCAGGAATATCGCATTGTAGGCAACATCATCCGGGTTTGCGCCCGCATTGATCTGGCGCAACCCGCCCATGGTGTCGTTGCGTTCGGAGAAAGTGTAGCCCTGCGCCTGCATGAAACGGAACAGATCTTCCTTCTCGCGTGCATTGACTTCCACACTGACGAGGCGTGGCCGCTGCGGGCCGCTCAGCAGGCGGCGCATACCTCGCAGGATACGCGCCTCGTTGCCGTCGACGTCGATCTTGATGAAGTCCGGTGCCCGGATGGCCCCGGATTCCACCAGGGCATCCAGGCTGGCGCCGTACTTCATCTCGACGACCAGGGGCTCGTAGGCCGCTTCATCGTCACCGACGGCCTCGTGCAGCTGGCTGCCGGAGGAGCCGGCAGCGAGGCTCGCGTAGTGGAAGGGGAAGACGCCCGGCTCGTCGGTCAGCGCCAGGGAGAAAGGCGTGATCCGCGTGCAGAAGTCGTTGTCCCGGATGTTCTCGACCAAGCTGGCGAAGTTGGCGGCCAGCGGCTCGAAAGCATAGACATGGCCGCTGTCACCGGTACGCGCCGCCGCCATAAGGCTGTAGAGGCCGACGTTGGCGCCGATGTCGCAGAACACGTCTCCCTCGCGCAGCTCGCGGCGAATCAGCTCGACCGTGCCGGTTTCCTTCAGATAGATGCTGCTGACGCGCCACAACTCGCGAAATGAATTGGGCGCGACGCTATAGGCGTGCTGCTCGTCCTGCAGGCGGTAATGCCCCATGAGCCAGCGGGCCACGGCGAAGCGCAGCTTGGCAAGGCGGCGCCGCGTGCCCTTGATCTTCGAATAACCGAGCTCAGCCATGGCGTCTCGCCGGCGCTGTCGTGCCGCGCCGCCGCTCAGGCCCGAAAGACGCGATTGCTTTTGCCGAAGGGGCCCTTCAGCTGGGCGCAGAGCTGCCACTTGACCCCCGGGTTGCGCCGTGCGGCGCCTTCCATCTGCTCGCGCCACCAGCCTGCACCGTGCAGTGGGCGTTCTGGCCGTTGGGCAGGTGCTTCTTGGCCGGATAGCAGGCGGCGACGGCGTAGACGAAGTGCTTTGCGTGCCTGAACAGCTTGTCCAGCACCCAGGGGATATCCTCCTCGGTGATGTGCTCCAGCACGTCGGTGCAGATGACCCCGTCGTAGGCCGGCTCGATCGGCCCGGAGAAAGGCTCATAGCCGGGATCGTAGCAGGTCACCCGGGTATCTCCCCAGGCCTTCATCGACTTGTAGCGCGACTCTGCCGGCTCGCCGGGATAGGGGTCGTAAAACTTACCCTTGCCGGAGCCATAATCGAGCAGGGTCTTCGCGCCGCTCTCGTCGATCATCTGTGCAACGCGGTCGACGTGCTCGGTCAGCGATTTGCCGTTGAAGGTTTTCTCCGGCGGCCGGTTGGTCAGATGCGAGCCCTCCTCGTGCATCGTCTTGTAGAGCTCGACCAGCGCCTCATAGCGGCGGCTCGGGTGTTCTTCTGTGAACAAGGTGAAGCCGGCGGCGTCGGCGGCCTTTTCCATCTCGAACCAGACATCGCCGTTCGGGTTGTCCCGGTACTTCAGGACCTTGGGGAAGGGGCGCCAGGGCTGCATCTGCAGCGTGGTGTAGTGCAGCAGCTTGGAGACGCCCGGCTCGTATTCGTGGTCGCGCGAATTCCACACGCCAGGCAGCTGCCGCCACATGCCGTCGATCGCCTGCACTCTGCGGCGGAAGAACTTGTGGCGCTCGCTGCGCTCGGCGTCTTCGCGGTGCCAGATCTTCGCCATCTTCTCGCAGTCCAACAGCATTACCGCGGTTTCCTTCTCGGTAATGCACATCTGGCCGGCGCCCTGCATGTCCAGATCGAACAGCTCGGCCGGGTCCGTCAGGTAAATCTGGTCGACGTCGTTGTAGATCGCGCGGCCCGTCTTGCCGGCCAGATCGGGGATCGCATAGCGGTAGGCGGTGAAGCCGGTCTTCCACTGCAGGCGGTTGAAGCCCTTGAGATCCTTCATCAGGTGGATCTCATAGCGCCGCGCCGGGTCGCGGTGCTGCAGCACCGACCATACAAAGACGCGCTCGGCGCGATGCTGTGCCGGCTCGGTGCCCAGGAAAATCCGTACCGGCGGTTTGCTGCTGGGCGTCACGCCGGCCTCGGGCTCCAGTACGATGAGCTCCGGCACGTCGCGCGTGCCCGCCGGACGGTCGCGCTCGACGCGCAGCAGATGGCCGATCCGCCTGTGGTAGTACTTGGTCTTGAAACTCGGTTGGGCGAGGGTCACGGAATATCTCTCTTCGGCAGACAACGGACAGGAGGCGACCGGCGGCAAGGGCTTCCCCAGCATAGGCCCAGGGCCTCGGTGCACCAAAACCAGATTCTGCGGCCACTCTGCGGGCCAGGGCCTCCCCGGCAGGCAGCATTTCCGCTGTCCACGCCGCGCCTGGAGGCCCCCCACGTTTAGAACAGCGCCGCCTCGCAGGCAAGCCGCAGTTGGGCCCCGCCAGGGGCCCGGGGAGACGTCGCTCAGCCGGCCCCCTGGCGCGGCCGGCGGCCGTCCTGAAATTCTTCCCAGCGCTCGCGCAGGGCCGGGCTCAGGATGGTCAGTTCCCCCTCGTACAGGCTAAGCGCCTCCAGCAGGAGAGCCAGCTCGGAATCGGCACTGTGTCCCGGTGAGTAGGCGTTGGGGGTGCTGGTGTCGCCCGGATAGGTGCCGGCGGGATGGCTGAACAGGTCGATTCCGGAAATTACCAGGCGGCGCGGCTGCAGGGCCACGGCGGTCGCCAGCATGGCGGCGCCGTTGGTCGGCCTGATGCCATGCCAGCGCGGTTCCGAGAGATACAGCCCGAAACGTTCGATGGTGGCATAGCGTACCCGCCCGCTGAGCGGTTGCAGGAAGCGGGTCACCAGCAGGCGGGCCTCCGAGCGGATCGACTGCAGCCCAAAGATCGGTCCCCTGACAACCGCCAGCGTCGCCTTGGATCCGGTGAAAACCATATCGGGCTGCGTCAAAAAGCCACGATTCAGCCAGACGTGGTTCACCCGGAACAGGCCGTCATAGCGGACCTCGGCAACCTCGGGACTCTCCGACGATGGTCCGTTGCCGAGGCAGAGAATCGTCTCCGGCTGTCCCAGCGCCTCGCGCAGCTCGGCGATGCTCTCGTAGCGCCGCACCTTTACCGCAAGCCAGCGGCGCAGGCGCGGGTGGTCCATGGCCCGCAGCGCCCAACGCTCCAGGCGATGGCGGATCGGACGCAGCTTGCTGCGGATCAGCTTCAGATCCTGCATCAGCAGGTCGGCAGTCACCGCCATGAAGGCCTTTGCGCGGGCTTCCGGCTCCTCCGGCAGCAGGGTGATCTCCTCGGCCTCGATGCCGGCTTCCAGCAGTCGGGTGAGGGAGGCGGGCGAGGTGACGAAATGGTGCTCGATGCGTTCGGGCACGGCACCGAGCATGTCGGCGGAGGCAGTGGGAGCACCTGTGGCGCGCGGTGTTTCCACGGTAACCGAAGGAATCGCACGTCCATTTGCGGCGCGCAGCACGACGCGTTCGGCGCCACGAACGTCGCCCAGGATCGCAATGCCACGCACGCTGAGATTGACCATGTAGCGCCGACAGATGACGGCCAGCGGCAACGGAGGCGGCAGCACGTGGGCCTGCGGGTAGCGGCTTCGCAACCAGGCGCGGGTTCCGGCATCCGGTGTGCTGAACAGGAATTCCAGGCGCTCATAGCGCGCCATCAGCGCCTGGACGAGGCCGTCGGCGGCCTCGAACTCAGCCTTTCCGTGACCGATCACCCAGAAGCTGCGCGGCGCAGCCGTGCGCTCCTGTCCGAGACGGGCCGCCAGGCCCTCGGAGGTCGCAGGTGTGGTGGGCTGGGTGGTTCTGGACAAGGTCAGGCAGGCTCCAGAAGCTGGCGGACGCGTGCGATCAGCACATCGTGGCGTGCGGCCGGGGGGACAGCCGGCTGTGCGGTGCCGTCACCGAACAGGCGGGCGATGCCGGCCTCGACCATGCCGCGGTGCATGAGGTCCAGATCGCGCGGCGGCACCACCATGCCGTGCTGGATCAGGCCCTCGCTGAGGCCGCCGAGCAGGCCGCCGCGACGGGACCAGGCCAGCACCGCGGCGGCAAGGCGGCTGCGCCAGCCCTCCGGCTTGGCGGGGATCGGGTAGATGTAGAGCGGCTTGGCGGCATCGGCGGCCTCGGCCAGCATCGACTCGCTCTCGCCGGTCACCACCAGTACGTCGGCTTGGGCGAGGTAGCCGAGATAGGGGTTCTCGGCCTGGTCGCGGCGCCAGCAATGCAGCACGGCTTGCGGCGCGCCGCGGCTGAGGGCCGCTTCGACGGCGGCCCCGCTGCGCCGGCTGGTGACGCAGGTGAGGGAGCCGCCCAGGCGCTCGGCGAAGCCGGCGGTTTCGGCCGCCAGGCGCTCGGCCGTTTCAGGCGTCAGGCGGTGGTGCGCCGTGGTGCCGCCCACGATAAGGGCGACGCGCGGTCGCGCCTGTCCGGCGAAGAGGTCGGGCC
>DAIQBR010000023.1:16637-19530 GCA_036781105.1 Kiloniellaceae bacterium | reverse complement strand
ACAGGCCCTAGCGCTTACCGCTGAACTTGCGCGCCGCCCCCGGGCCGCCCCAGCGCCGGAACAGCAGCACCAGCACCAGGCCGGGAAGCACGAAGACGGCCACCGCCGGCCACAGCAGCAGCGGCGCGAAGACGTTGTCCCAGAGGTCGACGGAGACGTTGCGCTCGATGCCCGCCTGCAGAGTGTTGAGGGTGGCGCTGCCGAGGGCCTGGTCGATCTCGAACCAGCGCTGGCCCAGCACGGCGAAGCCCCAGTCGCCGGCCGACAGCGAGGACACGGCGTCCCAGCCCAGCAGGACCAGGGCGCAGAACAGCAAAAACCAGCCGATCAAGCGGCCTACAATCATCAAGCCCCCCAACGCCGCCGTCTCGGCAGGGACGTGGCGCGCCTGCCCCTCGGGGGAGGCGCCCGCTGCCGGCGGCGGCCCAGAAAGGCGTGATAGTAGCAGCCACAGGCGGTTGCGGCCAACCTCCGGGCGAAGGCTCCGGCGTCACAAGCCGTTGAGCCCCGGGCCCGGCGGCCGGGCCCCCGGGGAGGCAACCGGCGGGGCGTAAGGCGTTGCATCGCCGCGCAGCCTCGGCTAGGTTCCGCGCGCTGGCGCGCTGCCCTCCATTGCAGGGCCGGGGCCGCGGTTCACCTTTGCGAAACCCGGCACCGCTATGAAGGAGCGCCCCCGCGTGAGGAGAGGTGGCCGAGTGGCTTAAGGCGCACGCCTGGAACGCGTGTGGGCGGGAAACCGCCTCGTGGGTTCGAATCCCACCCTCTCCGCCACCCTACGCCTTCGGCTTCGGGTGGCAGGCCATTCGTGGACTGACACGCGAAGGCGTTTAGGCGTAGGAGTGTCTCCCGAAGCTCCGTTAGGAGCGTAGGGAGACTTGCCGCCCTATGTGGTACGTCTACTTTCTGCAGCTCAGCAATAAGGATATCTACGTCGGGTCGACCAACGACCTGCGTCGGAGGATCGACTCTCACCGTAAGGGTCAAGTGCGATCAACCAAGCTGCACCTGCCAATGGAATTGAAAGCCTATCTGGCTGTGCCGACCGCGAAATCGGCACGAGATCTTGAGCGTTACTTCAAATCCGGTTCCGGCAAGGCCTTCGCGAAGAAGCGCTTCTGGTAGCCGTCAAACCCACCCTCTCCAACTCCCGGGTCTTCAGCCCGCCTACACCCGGTTTGCCGGCGCATTGGCCTTCGGCGCCTTTTCGAACCAGTCGAAGTAGGCCAGGGTGTGCTCGCGGCCGGACTTCACCAGCGCGTTCTTGGTCTTCGTGGTCAGGTCGAAATCCGTCGTGCCGACGCCCAGGGTGTCGATATAGATCGTGCGCTGCCAGTCGTCCGAATGCAGGTGCATGGCCTCCTGTGCGTTCAGCGCCGTCATCAGCAGCGCCTTGGTGTAGTCGAAGAAGTCGTCGATTTTGCGCGCCACCTCGACGTTGCCGTAGCGGAAGGCGGCGATCTCGCGCTTGGAGTCGAGGCGGAAGCCGAGGGTTTCGGCGTTGTAGACATAGGGGCTGCGGCTCTTGTACTTGCCGGTCAGGAATTTGGCGTTTTCCTCTTTGTAGTAAGGGGTGCTGACCTTGGCTTTGTCGTTGTCGACGTACTTCGCGCGGTCGAACATCTTGATCGGGTAGTTGTCGAGCAGGCCGCCGTCGACGAAGACGTCGCCGCGGGTGTTGCGGATCGCGGCGAAGAACAGCGGCAGGGACATGGAAATGCGCACGGCGTCGAGCACCCGCATCGTGGGCGTATGTTCGGTCGAGAAGATCTCGCCGAAGCCGGTCGAGAGGTTGGCGCCGACCAGGTAGATATCGGGCCGGCCGGCGAGCTTGAAGTCGGTGAAGGTCGCGTTGGGCGAGCCCAGCTTCTGCTCGATGAGGCCGCCGATCCACTCGCGGAAGAAATCGCCCTTGTGCCAGCCGAATTCCTTCAGCAGCCGCTCGGCGTCGCGCAGGAAGCCGAAGGAATCATCCATGAAGCGATTGAAGTCCATGGTCGCCAGGATCTTCAACTGCTCCTCGTTGGTGCAGCCGCAGGCCGTCAGTACCGCGTTGATGGCCCCGGCGGAGGTGCCGCCGACGCGCTTGATGTCCTTCAGGATCTTCTTTTCCTCGAGAACGCGCATGGCGCCGACGTAGGCGATACCTTTCACGCCGCCGCCTTCGAAGATGAGATTGCGGAACTGAGACATGATTGTTTTCCCCCTTACTGATGATGCAACGCGGTCCGTGCTTCGGTCTTTTTCAGTGGTCCGCTGTCAAACCTCGATCGCCGGATCGAAGGTCAACTCGCCCGGCAGCGCCACCGCGTCGAAGCGGTGGCTCCAGATCTCCTGGCTTTTGTAGGCGAGCGTGACGCCGAGGCGGGCGGTGCCGGTCTTCACCGACTGGAGGGCGCCGTCTCGGATGGTGGCCCTGAAACCTTCGAGATGGAATTTCAGGCTCAGGTCGAAGGCGACGGTGGCGACCGCGGCGTCGTTCAGCAGCACGCGGATCGTCGGCTTGTGCGCCGAGACGAGATCGTGCGCCACCAGCGGGACGACATGAACGACGCCCGGCTGCGTCCGGGTCGCCTCGGCGTGCCTGCGGATCTCGCCCCACTTGCGCCAGCCGGCGACCAGCACGTCTTCCAGCGGCTGGCTGAGGATCTCCTCGACCGAACGCGCGATCTCCTCTTCCAGCACGCCGTCGGCGAGCGGCAGGCCCTCCAGCGCGGCCAGCGGCGGCTCGCGCTCCAGCGCGCGGCGGAGTTCCCGCTCGATCACAGGGGCCTGGGGTTGTGCGAGGGTGGCGAGATTGGCGGCGGGCAGCGTCATCCGGTGACCTCCTTCAGTCGGGCGGCCGGCGGCGGGGCGACCACTTCGGTGCTGTGTACTTCGTCTTCGAAGCGCAGGG
>DAIQBR010000023.1:0-16585 GCA_036781105.1 Kiloniellaceae bacterium | reverse complement strand
GCCGGCTTCCAGGCGGATCTTCGCCGCGGCGGGGGGCGTGGCCGGCTTGCGCAGCTTCGCCACGCCGGCCGCTGCCAGCAGCAGGAGGACGGCGGGCACGACCCAGAACCACGGCGGTGCCGTCGAGACGTGGCAGTACCAGGTGCCCAGCGGGGTGGTGCGGCGCACCTCCAGCAGGCTCGCGAAGGCGCGGCCGTCGGGTCCCCGCAGGCCGACGCGGAACCAGTTGGTCCCGCAAGTGAGGCCTTCGACCGGGAAGCGGAAGCTGCCGTCGGCGGCGACGCGGACCGGCCTGTTCTCCACCGTCAGGGTCCAGCCCGTCATGTCGCCCGTCGCCTGGCCGGTGACCGTCGCGTTTTCGTCGTAGGCGATGACCGGCTCCGTGTCGAGGCCGTGGTCCGGGGGAGTCGGGTCGGCCGGCCCCGGGTCTGGCGAGGTCTCCTGTGTCTCGGTCGGTCCCGCCTCCGTCACCAACGGCGGTTCGGGCACGGGCGGCGGTTCATCCGCGGTCGGTGGCTCCTCCGCGACAGGCGGCTCCTCCGCGACGGGCGGTTCGGGCACCTCGACGACGGCGACCTCTTCTTCCGGCGGCGGGCTGTCGTCGAGCGCGCGCTCCAGGGCGACGAGAAAGCCCTCGCGGGTGCAGTCGGCCGCCCCGGCCGTGCGCTTCCAGAAGGCGTCCATGGCAGCGGAGGTCTGGCGTCCGAACAGGCCGTCGGCAGAACCGGCCTCGTAGCCGAGGCGGTTCAGCGAGCCCTGCACGCGCCGCAGCTCCGCCCCGCGGCTCAGCATCTCGGCGGGGCACCACGGCAGGCGCTCCAGCGCCAGGCTCAGCGGTGCCGCCCGGTTGCCCTCCACATCGCTGGCGGTCACCCTCAAGGTGGCGGTTTCGAAGGGTGCCGGCAGGGTGACCGTCGCGCGGAAGCGGCGGCCGTCCAGTTCGGCGGGACGGTCACCGACACGGACCGCGGCGACCGCCAGCTTGCTCTCGACATGGCCGGTGACCTCCACCGTCTCGGCACGGCTGCGCCAGCGCGCCCGGTCGGCGACGATCACCGGCGGTTCCACGACTTCTGGCGGTGGCGGGACGATGCGGACCAGGGCGACCCGGGCGGCATCGCGGCGCTTGTCGACATCGTAGGCTTCGATGACGATCACGCGGCGCGGCGCCTGCGGCTCCGGCATGGCGACCAAGGCTTCGAAGTAGCCGCTGTCGCGGTCCAGCTTCGCCTCGCTGCCGTCGACGATGACGGCGGCCAGCGGGCGGCGCGAGGCGACGTAGCCGTAGACCCTGCCCAAGTCGCCCTCCGACTCCACCACCTCGGTGTAGTCGTGAAGGCGCGGTGGCGGGATCTCGATGCGCCGCAGGACCAAGCGGACCGTCTCGCTTTGCTGTTTTTCCTGATCCAGGGCGAAGAGGACATGCGTCGCCTCCTCGCCCGGCTCGGGCATTTCCAGGCGGTACTCGATGCGCCCGGTTTCGCGGTCGTAGGGGATCTGCTCGCGGTCCAGGTAGAGCGGTCCCGGTCCGGCCGCCGCGGTCACCCGGCCGCGCAGCACCACCCAGGCCTCTTCGCTCTCGAAACTGCGCTGCTCGACCTCCAGGATCGGCGGCGGCAGGTCTTCCACCGGTGCCGCCGCGACGCTCACCAGGATGCACTCGCCGGACTTCATCGCGGCGTCGCGCTGGCGCGCCGTCACGGAGCGCAGGTCGATCTCGCGCTCCTTCACCCGCGCGCCGGCCTCCGACTCGAACTTGGGCGCGCCGCGCTCGACGTAGAGACAGTAGGCCGGCCGCTTTGCCTGCAAGGACCGCTCGCTGGAGAGGGGCCCGAGTTCCTCCAGCAGCCGACCGATGAGCTCGCCCGGGTTCACCGGCGGCTGCCTGGGCGAGAGGTACAGCAGGTGGCCGAAGAGCGCGCGCAGGTAGTCGGTGTCGTACTTCTCGGGATAGAGCTCGATGACGAAGGGGCTGCCGTCGGGCGCGCGGGCGATGCTGTCCCGCTCGGCCCTCTGCGCGGCGGCGGGGGCGGCCGCGCAAAGGCTCAGGGCGGCGGCGAGACAGAACGCGGCGATGCGGCCTTGCGGCTGAACCATGATCGGACCCTGCTCTGCAAGCCGAAGGGGGATCGGTTCCGGCGTCGGACGTCAGATCGTTTCCGGTCTGGCGCAATGGCGTCAGTCTAACAGCATACCCCCGGCGGCCTGTGAGACTTCCCACGCTTTGAGGCGGAAGCTGGCGTTCAAGACTCGACCTGGAATTCAACTTCCACGGGGGTCTTGTTCTCGCCGTTGATCGGGATGATGTCCTGCGGGCAGGCCGACATGACGACGATGCAGTCCATCTCGGCGCGCAGCAGCACGTGGTCGCCGGGCTGTGATACCGGCGGCTTCCAGCCGATGCCCCAGTCGTCGCCGACCGGGATGTTCATCCACAGGTTAAAGGGCTGCGGCACCTCCGGCACGGTCAGGCCGATCGCCATCATGGCGAGGCGCAGGTTGTCGGCGCAGTTGTCGTGGTAGCCCTCGATGCCCAGCGTCAGGTAGCGGAACAGGTCGCAGGCGGCGATCAGGGTGTCGTGCACGCCGGGCGAGGAGTCCTCCAGCAGCGTCAGGATCGGCCGGCGCCGGTTGGTCACCAGCGGGTCGCCCGGCTTCGGCAGCACCCGGTCGATCCACGCCCGGGCGTGCGGCCAGGACAGGAACTCCGCCCGGTTGGCGGCGCTGAAAGCCCAGGTATCGCAGACCTGGGTGCCGTGGCTGTTCACGATGCGGATTTTCTCGCCCTTGGCGAGGCGCACCGCACGGCCCTGGCGCGCCGCCACCGTGTAGCGCCGGCCGAGCACCGGCGTGCCGTCCGGCGAAATCGCCGAGTGGAGGCTGGCGTTGCAGCCGCAGGGCGTCACGTTGTCGCCGGGATTGTCCTGGATCCCCGGGTCCACCGGCTTCCTGTCCATCGCAGCCGTCTTTCTCCGCCGGTTATCCGCCTTCGGCTAGGTGGTCTCGGAGCGCGGCACCGAAACCACGTCGATCTCGATCTTGGAGGAAAGCTCCTGCTGTTCGGAACTGGAGGACTTGCTGAAGAAGCCTTTCACCTGGCCGTCGCTGAACGACAGGACGAGTTGCACCGAGAGGTGCATCTTCGGCATGTGATAGACGAAGGGCGAGTCCTTCCAGGCGTCCTTCTGGAACTCCGTGCGCAGCTCGATGGCCGCCTGTACGAAGGCCTTGTTGATATCGGTCAGCAGGTCTTCCACATTGAAGACGATTTCTGGCTTCTTGCCGCTCATCGCTTGCGTCCTCCGCCGATCTTGACCTGCACGACCTGGGTATAGAGCGTCTCGGGCAGGCCGTCCTTCGACCGCTTGATGGCGATGGGCGGCCGCGGCGGTGCAGGCTCGGCCACGGCCTTCCAGCTCGCGGCACGTTCAGCGGTCGCCCAGACGAAGAACTCGCCGCCATCGCCCTGCAGGTAGACCTCGTGGCGCGTGCGGTCGCCGGCGACCTTCACGGTGTGGTCGTCGACGTCGACATAGAAATCGACACGGCCGACGACATCGGTGCGCGTGGGGATCGGCTTGCGCAGGTTGCGCCGCTTCGATCCCGAGCGCGCGAAGTAAAGCTCCACCGGATGGTCCGGCACCGGCGAGCCTTCGCTGTTGACCAGCCATACGCGGAACTGCGTGAGGCCGTTCGGGCCGCTCGGCGGCGTCAGCATGGAAATCTCCAGCCGCGCGCCGGCGATGGTTTCCATCGGCCGGGTGGCCACACGGAACTTCACGCGCGAGCGCGCCTCCGGCGGGGCCGAGAAATCGAGCATCACGCGGTCGCGTTGCGCCTCGGCGCCCGCCACAGGTGCGTGAAGGCCGGCGTTGAGGTCGAACTCCAGCTCGTCGATCACATAGATCGCGCGCTGGCCGGTCGCGAACTCGCTCGCCGACTTGCCCGCCTGCTCGGCATTCTGCACCGTCCGCGCCAGGCTCTTCTGGCAGGAGATCAGGAATTCATCGAGCGCAACGCCCGGAGGCTCGCCTGAATCCTCGCGGCCTTTTTTCTTGTCAGTCATCGCTGCCTCGCTTCACCGGCCAGGGGCGTCGGCTTGCCCGCCGTCAGGTCTCTTCCCCGACTGGTTTCGCGGCAAGCGTGATCTTCAATCTGCTCGACGCCTCTTCCTTATAGCCGTAGGTGCGCGCGTAGGAGGCATTCACGCTGAAGGCCGAGATGTTGGCGCCGGCCTTGACCTCCGCCGTGGTTCCCTTGTTGATCGAGATGGCGATGTTCACCTCGATCTCGGCGCTGGGGATCGTATAGATCAGGCTGTTGCTGCCGCTCTGGCTCAGCGCCTGGTTCGCGGTGGCGACGGCGAGACCGAGGTCCCGGATGAGATCCGGCAGCGGTGCGGCGAGAAGTTCTTCGCTGGCTTTGGTGGTCACCCGACGTCTCCCATTTTTGGTTGTCTGGGCGGCAGTCTGCCCATTCGGCATAGGCGCTGCACACGTTTGCGCAGACAAGGTACCACCAAATGCCGACAATCAGAACTGCCAAGAGACCTCGCAGAGGTGGTATGCTGGCAATCATGATTCCTCTGAAACAGGGCGACAACAACGACGCCGTTGCCAGGCTCCAGGCATTGCTCTGCCTGTCGGGCTTCGACGCCAAGCCGATCGACGGCGACTTCGGTCCCGGCACCGTCGGCGCGGTGCGCGCCTGCCAGGCCGCCAAGGGCCTGCCGCAATCCGGCGTCGCCGACGATGCCGTCCAGACCGCCGTCGGCATGGACAAGCCGGATACCACCCTGGTCAACGATCCGGTCATCGCCCGCGTCAGCGCGGACACGGCCGCGGCGATGTTCGCCGGGGCGCCGCGCGGCAACATCGACAACCACCTGCGCGTGGTTCTGGACGCCCTCAGCGAGGCCGGGCTCGACGACCGCGTCATGGTGCTTATGGCGCTGGCCACCATCCGCGCCGAGACGGCGGGCTTCGAGCCCATCGACGAGGGCAAGTCCCAGTTCAACACCAGCCCCGGCGGCAAGCCCTTCGATCTCTATGACCCGGGCACCCGTGTCGGCAAGAACCTGGGCAACACCCAGCCCGGCGACGGCGCGCGCTACAAGGGGCGCGGCTTCATCCAGCTCACCGGCCGGGCGAACTACGAGAAATACGGGCCCCGGGTCGGCCTCGGCGACCGCTTGCGCGACGAGCCGGAACTGGCCAACGACCCGCAGGTGGCCGCGCGCCTGCTGGCCGCCTTCCTCAAGGACAAGGAACGCGGCGTGAAGTACGCTGTCCTCGGCCGCGACCTGGCGAAGGCACGCAAGCTGGTCAACGGCGGCTCGCACGGGCTGGACCGCTTTGCGGAGACGAGGCGCCATGCCGGCAGCATTTCGGGGGGAGTCAGCCATGCAACCGCGCCGCTTCGTCATCTGCTTCGATGGAACCTGGAACACGCCGGACAAGGGCGCCAGGCCGACCAATGTCGTGAAGATGGTGCGCGCCGTGCGCAGCCACGGCGAGGACGGTGCCTCGCAGATGGTGTTCTACGACAAGGGCGTCGGCAGCGGCCGCGGCATGGACAAGTATCTCGGTGGCATCTTCGGCCTCGGCCTCACCGAGAACGTCGTCGACGGCTACCGTTTCGTGGCCAACAACTACGAACCCGGCGATGAGATCTACATCTTCGGCTTCTCACGCGGTGCCTACACCGCGCGCAGCCTCGCGGGCCTGATCGGCCTTGCCGGTCTTCTCAGCCCGGCCAACCTTGGCGGTGACCTGAGCAAGGTGATCGCGATCTATCGCGAAAAGGGCATCGACCGCACGGAAAAGCTGCGCCGCATCGACGCCCTCGAACTGGAAGGCCGGCACGCCGCCCGCATCCGCTGCGTCGGTGTTTGGGATACCGTCG
The DNA here is from genome assembly GCA_036781105.1 of Kiloniellaceae bacterium. Lineage (GTDB taxonomy): Bacteria > Pseudomonadota > Alphaproteobacteria > Kiloniellales > Kiloniellaceae > Pelagibius. The sequence goes on along the minus strand of DAIQBR010000023.1, from coordinate 10,681 downwards.
GTTCCTTGGGCATCCCCGGCGACCGCGGCCGCACCTTCCTGGGCGGGAAGTACTACTTCCATGACGTCGAGCTCGGCGACTGTGTCGATGTCGCCCTGCACGCGGTCGCCCTCGACGAGAAGCGCAGCGCCTTCTCGCCCACCCTCTGGGTCAGCGAGAGCGGCAAACCGTTGAGCGATCACCAGAAGGTCGAACAGGTGTGGTTCGCCGGGGCGCACTCCAACGTCGGCGGTTCCTACAGCGACTCCACGCTCTCCGACATCGCCTTCGACTGGATGGTGAAGCGGGTCACCGCCTGCACCGGCCTCGCGCTGCACAACCCCGACGCCGGCTCCCCGGCGCTGCGCAACGCCGCGGCGCGCAGCATCGACAGCCGCAGCGCGCTCTACTTCGTCTCCCGCCGCTTTCCCTACCAGCGCATCATCAACCGCTGCATCCCCGGCGGCAGCGGCCTCGGCGAGTGGTTTCGCCGCAGTTTCCCCAAGTACGACCGCCGCAACATTCCGCCGAAGAACCTGAAGACCGTGAACGAGGCGCTGCACGTCTCGGTGCTCGAGCGCTGGAAGCAGAAGGAGGTCCTGCACGACTGCAGGGACGACAACGACACCCGCAAGGTGCCCTACCGCCCGGCGACCCTGGGCGCGGTGATCGCCGCCCACCACGGCGGGCAGTCCATGCCGGTGGTCGGCTGGGACGGCGAGATCCTGAGCCCCGAGGAGGCTGCCAAGGTCTGGCCCGCCGCCACCTGAGCCCCCGCCTGGGCCGCCCACTCCCCGCTTGCCGGGCAGGGTCCCGGCGCCTAACGTTTGGGGGCCGTAACTGCCACAGCGGACCAGACCCATGACCTTGCGTAACGGCCGGGAATTCCTGGCAATTCCCGGGCCCACCAATGTTCCCGACGCGGTGCTGAACGCCATGCACCGCCCGGCGGTGGAGATCTATACCGGCTCCCTGGTGGAGACCACCATGAGCTGCCTGGAGGACCTCAAGCGCCTCTTCGGCACCGCCAAGGGCCGCAGCTACATGTACGCCGCCAACGGCCACGGCGCCTGGGAGGCCGCGCTGACCAACACCCTGTCGCGCGGCGACAAGGTGCTGGTGCTCGGCAGCGGCCTCTTCGCCGTCGCCTGGGGCGACATGGCCGCCTTCCTCGACGTCGAGGTCGAGGTGCTGCCGGCCGGCTACCGCCACGCCGTCGATCCGGCGGCGGTCGAGACGCGCCTCAGGGCGGACCAGGAAAAGTCCATCAAGGCGGTCTTGGTGGTGCAGGTCGACACCGCTTCCAGCGTGGTCAACGACATCCCGGCGATCCGCGCCGCCATCGATGCGGCGGGTCACCCGGCGCTCTTCATGGTCGACGCCATCGCCTCGCTGGTCACCATGCCTTTCGAGATGGATGCCTGGGGCATCGACGTCGCCGTCACCGGCTCCCAGAAAGGCCTGATGACACCGCCGGGCCTCGGCTTCGTCGCCGCCGGCCCGCGCGCCCTGGCGGCGCACCAGAGCGCCGACCTGCGCACCGGCTACTGGGACTGGACCAAGCGCGAGGGCCCGGTGCACTACCAGAAATTCTGCGGCACCCCGCCGGAGCATCTGCTGTTCGGCCTGCGCAAGGCGATCGACATGATCTTCGAGGAGGGCCTGGAGGCGGTCTTCCGGCGCCACCGCCTGCTCGCCGAGGCGACGCGGCGCGCCGTCGCGGTCTGGGCCCAGGGCGGCGTGCTGGACTTCAACGTGGTGGAGCCGCGCGCGCGCTCCAACTCGGTGACCACGGTGCGCCTGGAAGGCGTCGAGCCGGAGCTGCTGCGCGGCTACTGCGACGAGATCTGCGGCGTGGTGCTGGGCCCCGGTATCGGCGAGCTGTCGGGCAAGGCGGTGCGCATCGCCCACATGGGCCACGTGAACGCGCCGATGATGCTGGGCACCCTGGCGGTGGTCGAAACCGCCTTGGGCGCCCTCGGCATCGCCCACGGCAAGGGCGGCGTGCAGGCTGCCGTCGACTACCTCGCCGCCGAGGTGCCGGCCACGGCCAAGGCGCCGGTCATCGACGAGAACCTGCGCAAGGCCATGGGGGCTTAACCGGGGGGCCTAGCGCTCCGCGGCGCGCGGCCGCCCGGCCTGCACGGCGAGGAAGGCGAGGCCCGAGGCCAGGACGCAGTAGAGCGCCGAGGCCAGGGCGATGGCTTCCATCGCCACGCCACGGTCGATGAAGAAGCCCATGACCGCCGGCGACAGGCCGGTGCCGAAAACCATGGCCGAGGTGGCGAAGGCGCGGATCGCGCCCAGGTGGGTGGTGCCGTAGAGTTCCGGCCACAGCGCCCCCATCAGCACCGCGCCGATCCCCGTGGTGATCCCCAGCAGCCCCATGAACAGCGTCGCCACCAGCGGATTGGCGCTGCCGGCCAGCGCGAGGCAGCCGAACACCAGCGGAATCAGCGCCAGCGGCACCAGGCGGCGCGCGCCGAAGCGGTCGACCAGGGGGCCGGCCAGCAGCAGCGCTGCGAGCGAGCAGGCGGCGTAGACCGTGAAGGAGCCGGCCATGAGGGAGAGCGGCCAGCCCTTGGTCTCGCAGAGGTGCACCTGGTGGAAGATCAGGCCGGTGCCGATGAAAGGCGAGGCCAGCAGCGCCGGCAGGCGCAGCCACAGGCCGTGGTCGCGCAGCGCGCCGCCCAGGGTCCGGTCGACGCTGCCGCTGTCGTCGCCGCTGCGCGCCGCGCGCTCGCGCCGGAAGGCTTCGTCGCGCGCCCGCTGGCCCTTCAGCAGCAGGAAGACCAGCGGCACCACGGCGATCAGGACGACCGCCGTGCCGCTCCACACCTCGCGCCACCCGGCCAGCGCCAGGGCGGCCACCGCGATGGCGGGCAGCGTCGCCTCGCCCAGGGTATGGCCCAGGGTGGCGATGCTGACGGCGCGCCCCCGCGTCGCCTCAAAGTAGCGGCCCATGGCCACGATGGCGCTGTGGCTGGCGAGGCCCTGGCCGAAGAAACGCAGGCCGAACAGGGCGCAGACCAGCAGTACGGCGTTGCCGGCCAGGCCCATCAGCAGGCAGACCGCGGCCAGCAGCACCAGCACGCCGGCGGCGAAGACCTGCAGCGGCATGCGGTCGATGAGGCGCCCGGCGCCCAGCAGGACCGCCGCCGAGGCCAGGGTGCCGAGCGAATAGAGGCTGCCGAACTCGCCGTCGCTGAGCTGGAAAGCGCCGCGGATCTCGCCGGAGAACAGCGAGATGAAGAAGGTCTGCCCGGCGCTGGAGCAGTAGGTCATCAGCACACCGAAACCGAGCAGGCGGGCGTGGGCGCGCAGGAAGGGGAGCGACAGCATGGCGTCCCTTCTAAGGCCTGCCGCCCTGCGGGAGAAGCACCGAGAGCAGGAGGCTGGGTCGCGGGCCCCTCATGGCTTAGGCTTGGCGCGGGCGGCGGCCGGGCTATCTTCCAAAGGGGCTTGCCGTCCAGCGGGGGACGGATCGCCCGCATGGGAAGAAATCGGGGGACTGCGACGATGCCGAAGACCTTCCGTCACTTGCTGGCCGCGGCCGGCGTCATGGCTTGTGCCGCGGCGTTCTCGCTGTCTGTCGCCGCGCAGAGCCCGATGCCGTCGCAGAACCGCAGCGGCACCCCGGTCGACCTGGAACTCGTGCTGCTGGCCGATGCCACCGGCTCCATCGACGACCGCGAGATCTTCTTCCAGCGCCAGGGCTACGCCGACGCGATCACCGATCCCGACATCCTCGCGGCCATCGCGCTGGGCCACGACGGCCGCATCGCCGTCACCTACGTGGAATGGGGCGACCAGCACTCGCAGGAAATCGTCGCGCCCTGGACCATCATCGACGGGCCGGAGGCGGCGGTGCGCTTCGCCGCGGTGCTCACCTCGACGCCGCGCAAGGCCTTCGGGCGCAACGCCATCGGCTCGGCCATCACCTTCGCCCACCTGCTGATCGAGAGTAACAACATCAACGGCTTTCGCCGCGTCATCGACTTTTCCGGCGACTCCGCCAACTCCTGGAACGGCATCGACGTCGAGGTCGCGCGCCAGGCCGCGCTGGCCGCCGACATCGTCATCAACGGCCTCGCCATCCTCTGCCGCGGCTGCAGCGGCCGTCCGGTCTACTACGACCTGGAAGAGGCCTACCGCCGCGACATCATCGGCGGCCCGGCCGCCTTCGTGGTCACCGCCGACGACATGGAGTCCTTTGCCACCGCCGTGCGCAAGAAGCTGCTGCTGGAGATCGCCGGCGTCCCCGACGAGGAAACCTTCCGCCAGCGCTTGGCCGCGGCTGAGACAACGGCACCGGTCAAACGCGTCGACTGACCGCCCCCTCACCGCCGCTTGAGGGCCGGGGCCGGCTGTGTTCGACTGCCGGACTTGTGTAGACTGAAGGTGGAAACATGAGCGGCGATCTCTTCTCCCTTTCCGGCAAGGTGGCGGTGGTGACCGGCGGCAACGGCGGCATCGGCCTCGGGATGGCCTGCGGGCTGGCCCGTGCCGGCGCCGACGTCGCCGTGGTGGGGCGCAGCGCCGACAAGCTGGCGACGGCGGTGGCGGTGCTGGAAGACATCGGCGTGCGCGCCCTCGGCCTGCCCTGCGACGTGGCCGACGCCGACGCGGTGGCCGAACTGCCCGGCCGCGTCACCGACCGCCTGGGGCGCCTCGATATCCTGGTGAACAACGCCGGCACCAACATCCGCAAGCGCCCGGAAGACCTCGCCGTCGAGGAATGGCACCAGGTGATCGATGCCAACATGACCTCGACATTCCTCTGCGCGCGGGCCTGCCATCCTGCGCTGAAGGCCGGCGGCGGCGGCAAGGTGATCAACAACGGCTCCATGCTGTCGATCTTCGGTGCGCCCTGGAGCCCCGCCTACGGCGCCAGCAAGGGCGGCGTGGTGCAGCTCACCAAGTCGCTTGCCGCCGCTTGGGCCGCCGACAACATCCAGGTGAACTGCATCCTGCCCGGCTGGGTCGACACCGACCTTACCGTACGCGCCCGCAAGGAGATCGAAGGCCTGCACGAGAAGGTGCTGGCCCGCACCCCCGCCGCGCGCTGGGGCAAGCCCGAGGATTTCGCCGGCGTTGCCGTGTTTCTCGCCTCTGCCGCCTCCGACTTCATCACCGGCACCGCCCTGCCGGTCGACGGCGGCTATTCCATGAGCCTTTAGAAGAGAGCCCGTTTTCCCCGTGTCCCCTTTCTCCGCCAAGGACTTCCCGCAGCAGGACTTCATCGCCGGCCTGCCCAAGGCCGAGCTGCACCTGCACATCGAGGGTTCGCTCGAACCCGAGCTGATGTTCGAGCTCGCCCGGCGCAACGGCATCGCGCTGCCCTATGCCGACGTCGAGGCGCTGCGCGCCGCCTACAGCTTCGCCGACTTGCAGGACTTCCTCGACCTCTACTACCAGGGCATGTCGGTGCTGCAGAGCGAACAGGATTTCTACGACCTCACCTACGCCTACCTGCAGCGCGCCGCCGCCGACAACGTGAAGCACACGGAGATCTTCTTCGACCCGCAGGGCCACACCGAACGCGGCATCGCCTTCGAGACTGTGCTGAACGGCATCGACCGGGCGCTGGCCGAGGGCGGCCGCGATCTCGGCGTCACCTCGCGCCTCATCCTGTGCTTCCTGCGCCACCTCTCCGCCGAGGCCGCCATGGCGACCCTGGAGCAGGCGCTGCCGCACCGCGCCCGCATCGTCGCCGTCGGGCTCGACTCCTCGGAGAAGGGTCATCCGCCGGCCAAGTTCAAGGCGGTCTTCGATCGCGCGCGCGAAGCGGGCTTCCTCACCGTCGCCCATGCCGGCGAGGAAGGCCCGCCCGACTACATCTGGTCGGCCCTGGACGACCTCAAGGTGTCCCGCATCGACCACGGCGTGCGCGCGCTGGAGGATCCGGACCTGGTGGCGGAACTGGCGCGCCGGCGGATGCCGCTCACCGTCTGCCCGCTGTCCAACATCCGGCTCTGCGTCTTCGACGACATGACCGCGCACCCGCTGAAGATGATGCTCGACCGCGGCCTCATGGTGACGGTGAACTCCGACGACCCGGCCTACTTCGGCGGCTATGTGAACGAGAATTTCTACGCCGTGCGCCAGGCCCTCGCCTTGAGCGACGAGGAACTCGCCCTCATGGCCGCCAACTCCTTCGAGGCCTCGTTCCTGGATGAGGCCAGCAAGGCGCGGCACATCGCTGCGGTTGAAGACTACCTGCGTTCTGCGAAAGGCAGCGACGCGTGATGGAAACCGTCGTCAGGAACCCGGCCGAGGGTGTCTATCCGGCAACCGATGACTACGTGCACGCGCTGGAAGTGCGCGATGCCCGGCGTCTGCTCTTCGTCAGCGGCACCATGGGCCTGGAAGCGAACGGTGAGCCGGGGGCGACCCTGGAGCGGCAGCTCGACCTCATCTGGGCGAACATTCGTACCATCCTCGCTTCCGCCGACATGACCCTCGACAACGTGGTGCGCCTCACCAGCTACCTGACCGACCCGGCCGGCGCCTGTCCTCGGGCCGGCCTTCAGCCGGACCCGGGGGCGGAAGCCAACGCGGCGGCCCGGATCGCCGCCCTCGGCGGCCGCGCGATCCCGACCACGGCCATCGTGGTGCAGACCCTGGTGAGCGACTGGCTGGTCGAGATCGAGGTCATCGCCGCGGCTTGAAACCGGGCGTTAACATAAATCAATATTTGAAACCTTGACCTTTCTGCGCAGGGGCGACAGAACCCACCTTGCGTCGCCGCGCCGCTCGTTGAGCCCCCGGAACGCCGCCGTTCCCGGCTGCGGGCCCGGGCGAGGAGAGGAGCCTCATGGAAATCACCGTCAGGCATGCCGTCGCGGAGGACGCCGCGGCGGTTCACGACATCTTTCAGCAGGACCACGTGCTGGCCGGCACCCAGCGCCTGCCCTACGCCGCGCCGGACTATGCGCGCCAGCGCATCGCGGCGCAGCCCGGCGTCATCAAGCTGGTAGCGGAAATAGAGGACGAGGTCGTCGGCTTTGCCGAGCTCATCACCTTCCCGGAAAATCCGCGCCACCGCCACGCCGGCGAGGTGAACATGATCGTCACCCACGCGGACTGGCAGGGCCAGGGCGTCGGCCGCCGGCTCATGGAGGCGGTGGTCGACCTCGCCGACAACGGGCTGCAGCTCACCCGCCTCGGTCTCCTGGTGTGGACCCACAACGCGCACGCCATCCGGCTTTACGAAGGCTACGGCTTCCAGCGTGAAGGCGTCCAGCCCGAGTATGCCTTTTACAAAGGCGCCTACGTCGACGGCCAGCTGATGGGCCGCCTGAAAGGCCGGATCGCCGTCAGCGGCTGAGCCTCCGGCCCGTCGTCCGCGTCGTTCCGCCTGGATTTCATCGCTTGCGCCGCGCCGCTGAGCTGCTTTGTTGATCCTGCACCTTCCTTGCGGCAACTTGCGATGGAATAAAACGGCGCCCCCATGCGTTTCTCCTAATCAACAATAAGACCTTACGGGAGGAACAAATGGAGCCTAAGAAATCCCTGGCTCATCGGGGGAAGGGACTTTTCGAGTTTTTCGAGAAGGATCCGGCGAAAGCTGACCTGCAGTTTTTCGGGCGCGTTCCCAACAGCGATCGCCGAGGTTTCCTGAAAGGTGCGGGCCTCGCGACCATGGGCGCCATGGTCGGCGGCACCATTCCTTTTGCCGAAAACATGCCCGCCGGCTTCATTCCGGTTGCGCTGGCCAATGAGGACGTGCTGGTCGGCAAGGACGGCCTGACTTTGCTCAACGACCGTCCGGTCAACGCCGAGACGCCGCCACACCTTCTCGACGATCCTATCACCCCAACCAACCGCCATTTCATACGGAACAACGGTATTGTGCCGGAGGATATGGATGCGGCGAGCTGGCGGCTCAACGTGGACGGTCTGGTCGATAAATCGATGGAGCTCTCCATCGCCGATCTGCGCAGCAACTTCGACGTCGTCACCATGGCGCTGACCCTGGAATGCGGCGGTAACGGGCGCGCCTATTTCGATCCGCCGGCCAGCGGCAACCAGTGGACCCTGGGGGCCGTCGCCTGCTCGCAATGGACCGGCGTGCGTCTGAAAGACGTGCTGACGGCCGCCGGCGTGAAGAGCAACGTGGTCTATACCGCCCACGTCGGCGCCGACGGACATCTCTCCGGTGACCCGGACAAGCTGCCGATCTCTCGCGGTGTGCCGATCGCCAAGGCGATGACCGACAATGTGCTGATTGCCTTCGAAATGAACGGCGGAGCGCTGCATCCGATGAACGGCGCGCCGCTGCGGCTCGTGGTGCCGGGCTGGCCGGGCTCCTGCTCCCAGAAGTGGCTGAAGCAAATCACTCTGCGTGACGTCGTGCACGACGGCCCGAAGATGACCGGGACTTCCTACCGCGTGCCGGCCTATCCCGTGTCGGCCGGACAGGATGTGCCCAAGGAGGATTTCGAGATCATCGAGCGCATGCCGGTGAAGTCGCTGATCACCTCGCCGGAAACCGGCACCGCCACCGCCAACCGCAGCATCGAGGTGCGCGGCCATGCCTGGTCCGGTGACCGCGACATCGAAAAGGTGGATCTCTCCATCGACTTCGGCGCCACCTGGATTCCGGCCACGCTGGACGCCCCGGCCAATCCGGGCGCTTGGCAGAACTGGCGCGCCAGCGTCGCCTTCCCGCAGGCCGGCTACTACGAGGTCTGGGCGCGGGCCACTGACAGCGGCGGCGAATCCCAGCCTTTCGCCATCGCCTGGAACCCCAAGGGCTATCTCAACAACACCATGCATCGGGTCGCGGTGAACGTCTCCTGATGATGGCCCTTAGGTGAGTACCGACGGCGGGGCCGCCGCGCCCCGCCGTTTTCTCCCTCACATCCAAACTTTTCCCCGCAGGAGTCTCGATCTTGATCCTTCGTCTGTCTGTTATCGCCTGTACTGTTTTTGCCGTAGCCACCATGGCGTCCTTGGCCGGCAAGGCGGAGGACTCGGAGTACGGGGCGCTCCACGAGGCGCCGGGCGTGGACCTCACCTACGCCTATTGCGCCGCCTGCCACTCGGAGATGCTGGTCGCCCAGCAGGGGATGACGCGGGAGCGCTGGGACAATGTGCTGGAGTGGATGGTCGAAGAGCAGGGCATGTCGGAGATCGAAGAGCCCGACCGCACGATCATCCTCGACTACCTCGCCGAGAACTACAACACCGACCGGCCGCACTTCCCACGCCGCTAGGTCGCCTCCGAACTCAGATGGCTTGTGCTAAGCGCAGGGCTTCGCAGCGCGATAGGCCTGGGTCATCGCCGTGCGCAAGGGGTCGTCCGGTGTCAAGCTCTCTTCGATCGCTGCTTTGGCGTAATCGGCGATGGCGTGGAAGCGGCCCGCATCCATGCCTTCGGCGATCACTGCGAAGCCGAGCTCGCCGATGCGCCAGCCGGTGAAGAGCTGGTCCTCCCCTGGCGACCAGCGCGAGCCGTCGGCACTCTCCACGGCCGGCACGATGGCCGCAATGGTCAGCCTGCACCCGCGCAGGCCGCGATAGTGCATCACAATGACCTCGCTGGCTTCGTCCTGCCGGGTGCGTGCCGCCACGAGGTACAGCCGTGAGGCGCGCAAGTTCGGCACCGCGAAATCGTCGAGACGCCGGCTCGACACCACAGGCAGCGGACGGTTCGCTTCGACGACAAAGGTTTCATTGGCCAGGGACTGATGTGCGGCCAGCAGTTCTTCCTGCCAGCTGAGCGTCGGTTGCAGGGGCAGATAGGCCAGGACGGCAATCAGCGCCGCTACCACGCAGGCGGCAACCGCTGCGCCCGGGACCAGCCAGTTGCTCTCGGGCTTCTTCGCGGAGGGTCGGTCGACAGCGAGAACCCGCTTCACGGCGGTGATCTGGTCGAGCGACTCCTTCAGGGCAGGATCATCCGCCATGGCAGCCTCAAGCCGCCTGCGGGCCTCTTCCTGGAGCTCGCCATCGGCGTAGGCGTTGAGCTCCTGCCAAAGCCGCGCATCCCTCATTTCCGTGTCGCCTTCGCAGTTCTCGGCAAGCGCACCACCTTGGCCGTGCCCATTTCGTTCAGGAGCCTGTCCCGCGCGCGGCTGACCCGGCTCATGACGGTGCCTTCCGGCAGCTCCAGAACAGTCGCCACCTCTGCATAGCGCATTCCAAGGACATCGACCAAGCAGAGGACTTCCCGATGATCCGGCGTCAGCCGGTCGAATGCCTCGCGGACAACCATACGGTCGATCGGGCTTATGCCCGGCTTCGCGGACTCCTCTATGGAACGCGCGACGTCGCCCTCGTATTCCCTCCGGACGGAGGTTCTTCTCATCATGTCGATATGCAGGTTGCGTATGGTCCTCAGCGTCCAGGCCCTGAGCGCCCGGCGCTCGCGCGGCAGATTCGGGGCCGAAAGCGCCCGGGCGAGCGCCTCCTGCACCAGATCGTCTGCCTGGTCGGGGCGCTGCGCGAGGCTCATGGCGAAGGCCCGAAACTCCTCGCGCATTTCGACCAGAACCTTTCTGTGCCCCCTGACCACGACGAAGCCATCCCTTTTCTTGTTCTGGGGATTCAGTCCGTTCGATGTTCGAGCCGAAAAGGATAGCGGGCGTCCCTGGCCCTGCAAAGGCCTATCGGCCTCCTCCGCTCCACGGCGGCTTCCGCAGAGAGCAGTGCGACTGCAGAAAAAGGGGAGCCCCGCAAGGCTCCCCCTGCTGCC